>JBARUM010000742.1:0-3540 GCA_049645725.1 Maribacter sp. | reverse complement strand
TCTTTCAATATTCCGTTTATAAATTGGTATCTCAGTATGGTTTCTTTTTGCTGTAAGCGCTTGAGCTCAGATTTGGATTTTGTGGCAAAAGAAGAGGTATCCCTTATCAACTTTTTCTCAATTGGCATGAAGTTCACGTCTTGGGTAATAACCAACCAAAGTTTGTAAAGATCTTCTTTTGGAAACGTCTCCCGCAAGCGTCCAAAATATTCCGGATCAATAACCGTAGTGTCCACATTTGGAACTTTGGAAAGGTTTTTAAAATCCCCAATAAGTTCTTTTAGTCTATCTATACCAGTTCCTTTTCTGGTACTGACCAAGGCCACTTTAGCATTAAGCTTTTGTTCCAGTAATTGGATATCTAGACTTATTCCTTTTCTGGACATCCTATCGGCCATATTTATGACCAGAATAGCCGGAATTTTAAGGTCCTTTATTTGCGTAAATAGGAGTAGGTTTCTTTTTAGGTTTTCCACATCGGATACTACCAAAGCTACATCTGGGTGATCTTTGGCATTTTTGTTCAGAAGAAGTTCTACAGCCACACTTTCGTCCAAGGAAGTGGTGTTTAGGCTGTAAGTACCAGGTAAATCTAGTATATGAGCTTTGACCCCCCTAGGTAGTTTACAGATTCCCTCTTTTTTCTCTACTGTGATTCCTGGATAGTTACCCACTTTCTGATTAAGGCCTGTGAGCTGATTAAAAACCGAAGTTTTACCTGTATTCGGATTCCCAATGAGCGCAACGTTGATTTGTTTGCTCATGGTTGAACTGTCTCATCAACAATTTCCAAAGCTATCTGAAGCGCCATTTTCCGGCGGATGGCAATGTGGGAACCGTTTACGTTTATATAAATTGGATCTTTCAATGGGGCTACTTGTACCATCTCTACCTCATTGCCGGGAAGACATCCTAATTCTAGAAGTTTTATAGGGATGATATCATCGGAAAACTCCTTGATAATTCCTTTCTGGCCACGTTTAAGATGCGCTACGGTAATCTCCAATTTTTATTTAGATTGATTATAAGTAAGAACAAAAATAAAGGAAAATTATTGAATATACTTGGTAAATAAGGAAAAAGTAAACTCTCTCAAACTATTGCTAAAAGAATATAGAATTCAGTAGTGGTTGTTAGAAAAAATTTATTTCCCAGCGCATTCAGGACATCATTTTGAGTACCTTTTGACACAATCTTTTTAACATACCGCAGAATTTTAGAAATATATTCACCATCTAGACTGTGCTCAGGGCAATAGCATATACTGTTTACAAATACTGAGAACCACCTACTTCACGTAAGATGCTTTCAAAATTTCAAGATCTTCCATTAATTTTTCAACATCCTCTATTTTGGTGCCGTCATAGAAGCCTCTAATACGTCTTTCTTTATCAACTAAAATAAAATTCTCTGTATGTATCATATCAAAGGGGCCACCATCCCCGTCTGTCTTTACTGCCAGATAGGATTTTCTCGCTAGTTCATAAATGTCCTTTTTCCTGCCAGTGACCAAGTTCCATTTCCTATCATCAACACCTTTCTCCAGCGCATATTTTTTGAGTTGTTCAACGGAATCTATTTCTGGTGTGACAGAATGGGATAACAATAAAATCTCTTGGTCGTCTTGAATTTTATCTTGAATAACGGCCATGTTTTTAGTCATTAAAGGGCATATGGTTGGGCAAGTGGTAAAGAAGAAATCTGCAACATATATTTTGTTCTTATATACTTCTTGAGTAACAATTTCACCATTTTGATTTGTCAGGGAAAAATCCGCTATCGTATGATATTTTCTGATATGTTGAATTTCTTCAGAAACCAACTCTGAATTTACCATTGCTGGGGAATAAACAGGAAGTGTCTTCTGTGGTTGAAGTGCATTATAGAAGAGGTATACGATCACTGAGGACAGTCCTAACAGCACCATTCCAAAAAATTTGTATTTGCCAAAAAAGGAGCGCATCAATTTTTTTGTAAAGGTAGGTTACCCTCATGACCCTTTCAAGCGCACAACCCTCAAATTGCTGCCAAAATATTCTTAAAATAAAGAGGGCAGGACTACTTTCTTTTTTTAAGACTGGGTAAAAACGTACTTTTGTCCGATTTAAATTTTAGAAAAAGCTGATGAGCCCCATAATAATAAAGACAATTCAATTTTTTTTAAGTCTATCACTATTGATAGTGCTGCACGAACTTGGACATTTTATACCGGCAAAGTTGTTCAAGACCAGGGTAGAGAAGTTTTATCTTTTTTTTGATGTAAAGTTTTCCCTCTTTAAGAAAAAAGTAGGAGATACCGTTTACGGGATTGGTTGGTTGCCATTGGGCGGATACGTCAAAATATCGGGTATGATAGACGAAAGCATGGATACCGAAGCCATGAAGGAAGAGCCCAAACCTTGGGAGTTTAGAAGTAAGCCCGCCTGGCAACGTTTGATTATAATGTTAGGAGGTGTAACAGTAAACTTTATTTTGGCGGTTATCATTTATATCGGATTGGCATACGCTTACGGGGATCAATTCATATCCAATGAAAGCCTAAAGGACGGTGTATATGTCAACGAGACCAGCATTGGGGAAAAGGTAGGTATTCAAACTGGGGACAAGATCTTATCAGTAGATGGTGAACCCATAAAGGATTTTAATAAAGTTTTCATTGAACTAATCAATGGAAATACTTTTACTGTTGAAAGGGAAGGTCGAATAATAGAAAAGGAGATACCTGTAGATTTTATAGCAACCTTATTAGAGGATGAAGACAAAATGCGTTTTCTGAGTCCTAGATATCCGTTTGTGATTGGTTCTATACCCCAGGAGTCCTCCAACAAAGACTCTGGGATAGAAGTGAAGGATGAAATTATTGCTATTGGTGGAGATACTTTTACCTACTTTGATGAGGCTAAGGAAATACTTGAAAAATACAAAAGCGAAAAAGTTGATGTAACCGTTAAAAGGGAGGGTGTTGGAGAACTCGATATTCCCGTAATTATAAGTGATTCTGCAACGATAGGTGTTGTTCTTGGAGGTTTAAGTTATGAGGAACTTGAAAAAAGAGACGTCCTAAAATTGGAAACCACTACTTACTCTTTTCTAGAATCTATTCCCGCAGGTATCGATAAAGGTGTTACTACACTTTCAGGTTACGTAAAGCAAATGAAGAAGATATTCAATCCTTCTACGGGAGCCTATAAGGGAGTTGGAGGTTTTGCCGCTATAGGTGGCCTTTTCCCTGATGGCTGGAACTGGCCAGCATTTTGGAGTGCAACCGCATTTATTTCTATCATTCTAGCGTTTATGAATATATTGCCCATCCCGGCATTGGATGGTGGCCATGTAATGTTTTTATTATATGAAATGGTATCGGGTAGAAAACCAAGCGACAAGTTTTTGGAGTACGCTCAAATGACCGGTTTTTTTCTATTGATAGCGCTTTTATTGTTCGCTAATGGTAACGATGTATATAAGTGGCTTTTTAAATAGAAAAACCGGATTTTTTTGTTTGGGTAGTTTTAAAAAACAATTATATTTGCACCCGCTTTA
>JBARUM010000741.1:0-2387 GCA_049645725.1 Maribacter sp. | reverse complement strand
CTTCAGGAGAGTACATGATGGCTTCATTAAAAATTCTAAATACTTTTGGCATCTCTTGATTAAATTATTAAAACCAACACTACTTAAATGAAACTAGCCTCCATAGATATCGGGTCAAACGCCATTCGCCTACAGGTTGTAAAAGTATATGAAGACGAAGACCTGATCAGCTTTAAAAATTTACAACTACTTAGATTCCCCTTGCGTTTAGGACATGATGTATTTTCAAAAGGAGAAATATCAACAACCACAGAGGAGAGGTTCATAAAACTAATGAGTGCATTCAAACATCTGGTTGATCTTTACGAAGTTGAAGACTACTATGCCGTAGCAACGTCGGCTATGCGGGAAGCCAAAAATGGTAAAGCGGTAAGCGAACTGATTAACACTGAGGTAGGCTTAAAGATTAATATCATCACGGGCAAGAAAGAAGCGAGCATCATAAATAAAGCCATCATGCCTATTTTGAGCGATAGAAAATATGTACATATAGATGTTGGAGGCGGAAGTACCGAACTCAATTTAATTGAAGGAGGTCGGTTAATCAAGAGTCGTTCATTTAAGATTGGCTCTGTACGTAAATTAACCTCAAAGGAAAGAGCGATTATGTTCACTCAAATCAAGGAATGGATACAGAATACCCCTTTTTATAAATCAAAAAATATAGTCGGCATAGGTACAGGTGGGAACATAAATAAATTATATGCCCTAGCCAATAAAGCTTCCAAGATGGTTTTATCCTTTGCTGAACTAAAAGCGCTACGCGCTTATGTGCAGGAGTTTACTTTTGAACAACGTATGTCCATCTTAAAAATGAATCCGGACAGAGCCGACGTTATCCTTCCGGCTTCAGAAATATATCTAAGAGTACTAAAAGAAATGGGGAGTGATCAAATCCTTGTGCCCAAAATAGGCCTAAAAGATGGACTAATCTACGAGCTTTACGAACGTTCATCAAATAGAAATCTAGATAAAATAGAATACTTAGGGTATTCTTAGACCGCTCATATTGAGCAACACTAGATATTTGAAGCGATATAAAATTCTTCTTCCTACGTAACTTGGCAAAGAAAAATTAGAAGCGGAAGTTTAATCAAAACCGAATAAAAAATCTATAGAGAATTTCTTTCCGTATAGTTAAAGGGGTTTTTCACAGTTCCCTTTTTCCTATTTAAAATCATTTGGGCGGCTGTTTCTCCCATGGATTTAAAATCTGTAGAAATACAGGTAATCCCTAACAACTCCTTTAAAGGAGTATCATTATAGGAAATAACGCCAATATCCTTTCCTAACTCAAATTCTTTGTCCCGTATCTGATTTACCAAATGCACTAAATCCGACTCTCCGATGGTTATAAAAAGATCCCCTTTTTTAAGAATCATATCATCATAAATTTCATCTAAGATTTCAAAATCAAGCGAGTGCTCCACACAAAACTTTCTGAATCCGTGTAGAATTCTCCTTGGATAAGGATAAACGGAACTTTCAGGGTATGCAATAATTAATTTTTCATACTTTTTTATTTTTTCAAGCCCTTCCTTCAAGGCATTGTATATATCATTTTCAAAGTCTTGATAAATCTCAATAAATGCCCCATTTATATCAGAGATGGGGTTATCCATTATTATTAATTTACCTCTTGGTATTTTTTTTATTGCCTTTACCACTTCTGGAGTAAAGCTTATGTGTTTTAGTTTATCTGTCTTAAAATGCGGCATTATGACATAGTAATCGTATGCCCCTCTATTTTTTTCTAAAAGATTAAGAAAAAGTTCCTCTTCACAATGATATATATGCAAGTCTGTATGTGCTGTACCACCAATACTGTTGATGAAATAATTATAGATCCGCATCTTATACGAACTCAATTTATTAACCAGAAAAAGAATATTTACTTTGGAAATTAATTTTGTCCGTGCAATATAATAGCCCTTTCCTCTGATGGATAAAATTACTTTTCTCTCCTTCAAAATATTATAGGCTTTTTCTACGGTATCTCTAGAAAGTAAGTATTCTTCGCTGAAAACGTTAATAGAGGGAATTTTATCATCCATTTTTAAATTCCCGGCAGAAATATTGTAGACTATGGAATCTACAATCTGTCTATATTTAGGTATTCTTGAATCCTCATCAATTTTAATCAGTTCAAAAATGTTCATAGGCCCAAGTGTTTGATATTTAGAATATAATTTGAATATAGACAATAATAACAATAAAGAAATGACATATCTTTCAAAATCGTCCATTTTTAATTTTGATGTGAGCGGTACAGTACAGGACGGAAAACGTTCGCGCTTGGGTTATTTTCACGGCTGAATACAATTGACCATAACATGAAAAATACGACACGAGAATTCAAGTACGTCGACCATCTCTGGGACGATAAG
>JBARUM010000740.1:0-7605 GCA_049645725.1 Maribacter sp. | reverse complement strand
AAAAATACTATGGAGATAATGGAAGAGGTCATTGAAGAGGAAGTAATGAAAGATGACGATGTTACTGAACAAGAAGAGGCAGCCGAAGAGGACGCGGCGGAAGAGGAAGAAGAGGAATCCGTTGGTGAAGATAACGAGGATATTTTAGAGAGTGACGAACTAACGGGGGATTACACCGTCTGCAATGATGGTTTTTCTAACCCTGATAGATTATCACCTGATATTGAAAACCCCGTAAACGTTGGCGATATTGACGACAGGACATGTTACTCGAATTATTCTGAAGTGGACTATAACGGTAAGACTTGGGGAATGTACAATATTACAGACGGCTCTAACCATTTGGACGGTACAAGGCTCCAACCAAGAATGGAAAGAGCGCTCAGAAGGGTAAACGGATCAGCAATAGGAAGTTTTATAAAGTTCAATGGCACAGTCAGGATTTTAGAGGTAGGAGATCATGAAAATGAATTTTTGGACGGCACCTATTTCATGCAAGTGAAAGGACAGCACGAGGGAAATACAGTAGGAGACCCCGCTATCTGTCTTTATTTGGCAAAACCCGTTATTGAAAACGGCAAACAGGTTTCTTTCGACATCTACAGGGAACAGATTAAATATAGGCTGGGTTCGGGTAAAGATGGGCGTGACCTGATTTTCCTTACCAACGTAAATAAAAATCAAGAGGTCGAGGTACAGCTTGTAGGTGGTTTCAGGATGGAAAACGGTGAGAAAGTACATTATGCGGATGCCATTATAGATGGTAAGGTATTCAATTGGAACATTCCTGAACCCGAAAGAGGAACACAGACCAAAATAAGATACGGTGCATACCGCGTAAAAGCTGGAAGGGCACAGATTAGATGGGCCGATACTACTTTTGAAAGGTTAGTGAATAATTAATAGCCCTATTGAAAATTAACCGTCATAGGAAAATACTACTTATAAGAATATTTTTCTATGACGGTTAATACTCCTCTTAAAGTTTTATTCCGATTCAACTGGGGAATTAATATTAATAACATCCTTTTTTCCGAGACATGAATTCCTTTTTTTACCCTATTTAAAGAAAAGTTGAAATATCTAATTTTCATATTTTTAATGACATTCAAGAGGTAACCTACGGCAATTATCTATACTTAATTCTAAACTTTTCATTTTTATTGCCTTTTTAACTTCCAGCATTTCATAACTTATTTTAGTTTAAACTTCTAAATATTGAAATCCCACCTTAAAAATCAAGGAATTTATTTTAACTTATCTTTCTATACTTAAAACTAATTTTTAACTCATGAAAACTTACCTCCTTTTTGTGATTGCTTTTCTATTCTATGGCATTACCGTTGCCCAAAGACCAAACACCAAATCCTTGGAAAAATTCACTCAACTAAAAGTGTATGACAGAATTGTTGTTTCATTAATAAAAAGTAATGAAAACAAATTAGTGATCACCGGGGACGATAAGGACGAAGTAAAAATTTCACAAAAAGATGGCCTTTTAAAGGTAAAGATGGAATTTGACGATTTTTTAGATGGTAATGAGGCGAAAGCGACACTATATTATACAGAAGAGCTTTTGTTATTGGATGCCAATGAAAATGGCAAAATAGTATCCGATGAGACTTTTAATGGTAACAAGGTGGATATTAAAGGTCAAGAAGGTGGGGTTATTGACCTAAAAGTTTCCCTTAACGATGTTTATGTGCGTGCTGTTTCAGGTAGCGTGATTACACTATCCGGCACCAGTAGAAACCAAGAAGTGTCCGTTAACACAGGAGGAAAAGCCTACAATGAAGACTTGAACACCACCGAAACAGAAGTTACCGTAATGGCTGGAGGCAGGGCAGACGTAAGAGCAACCGATATTGTAAAAGCTAAAGTAAAGGCAGGAGGGTCTATTTATATTTATGGCAACCCAAAATCCATAGAAAAAGACAAGGTTTTTGGTGGAAAAATAGAAGAAATAAATTAACTATTGCGCAATGTCCGCAGCATCAAAAACCACTAATTCGTCTCCATTAAATTTTGACGTGACCTCAATAGGCCTACAACATACTTCACAATCCTCTATATAGGATTGTTCCTTAACAGATGAATCCAATAACATTGATATTTGTTCCCAGCAATAAGGACATTGAAAAAAATGCTCGTACATATGTATATCATGAATTACGCTTTATGTGCTATTCCTTTCTTAGAACATTGGCTAGCTCCTCCAGCGTTAAACGTTGAACAATGCTTTCTACGCTTGAACTGAAGATGGTATGATTCCCAAGCTTTAGAACCATTTGATTCTCCTCCGTTTCCAAGAGTAACTCAGAAGCTTTTTCCCTAATTTGTTCCAACTTTAAATCAAACCGTTTTCTTAATGTAATAACACCTTTTAAATTGGAAAGTTCAAATCCGGAATAGTCGAATAAACGTTTAATACCGTTAAAAAACTTAAATCCCGTTAAAACTAAGCTTGCCATCACAAAATTTATGGCAAGAGAGAACACATTTATTTCTTCCCCGTTGACAAAAACAGATACTAGAGATGCAATACCATATATTCCAATTAAAAAAACTATTAAACCAGCGATGACAGCTATAATATCTGTTATCATTGCCTTCAACGTTCTAGTAATTAGAACTCCACCATCATTTATTTCCGCTTTAAAACCAAAATCCTTCAAGTATTCCAAGTTTTTGATTTCATTTATTTTCTGAGCAATTGTTTGGTCAAGAACTTTCTTTTCGGCAATTAAATTCCTTTTCTCAAGTTCCGCGTTTAGTTGAAGTTGTGACTCAAAAGTAAGCACCTCATGGCGCTCCAATAATTCTAAAAGTTCGTTAATAGATTTCTCTCCGTACATTATTTTTATTTTAACTTCCAGCCTTTTTAGTTCATTATGAACTATAGTTCTATGTTAAGAATTTGTCCGGTTAACTGCAAAAGTTGTAGCTCCGCCAACTTCGCATCATATTTCGCCAAATTCTTATTAGTTTGGGCATTCAACAGGTTTATTTGCGCCTGCCTATATTCAATAGAAGTTATTCTGCCGAGCTGAAATTGTTCTTTTGACCTTTCAAAATTGTTTTGATTGGTCATAACGTTTTGTTCTTGCAAATGAAAAACTTCTAAACGATTTTCATAATTTCCTTTGGCATTGGCGATATCACGTTTAACTTCCTGCTTAATCTGTTCCTGCAAATTGCTTTGGGAATCCAATAATATTTTTGCGTTCTTTATTTGGGTTATTCCTCCCCCACCATCAAATAAGTTCCATGTAAGATTCACTCCAGTTGAAAAACCTGTAGATGTACTGGAAGCCAAGAAATTTGTTGCTGGAAAATTACCTTCATTCCAGCCGTAAGAACCAGTTAGGCCAATGGTTGGAAGAAATACCGATTTTCCAGATTTTAAACTGTAGTCATTTATCAAGACATTCTTTTCCGCTTGCAACATTCGTACATTATTAATTTCGCCATCAGTCAGAAATCTATCAAGTATCAACGGGTTTGTAAAAACAACGGTTGTGTCAACCTCAAAAACTTCAATCAGTTCCCTGTTCAATAGTACATTCAAATCACGTTGGGTGTTTTGAAGGGTTTGTCTTTCATTCAACAAATTAACACTGTCATTGACCATATCAACCTGCGCATTTAAAACATCCAATTTATTATTTTGCCCAAATTCAAAACTATACTCAGCCCGCTGTAGTCTGCTTTTTGTGTTCAAAAAGGTATCTTCCAATACTGAAATATTCTCGGAGAGTCTTGCCATTTCAAAATAGACTGAAAACAATTGTATCATGGTAGTTTCAATAGTCTCTCTTGCTTGTAACTCACTTAGATCATGTTCTTCCTTAAGGCGTTTGTAATCATACCACCTCCCCAGGCCGTCGAACAAGGTGTAATTCAAATTTAATGAAGCATTATATCTTGTCGTCTCCGCACCATCAATTGCCCTAACTGAACCATCTTGAAAAGTAGCTTCTTGATCATTGATATCATAAGAACCTCCGCCATTGGCAGTGAGTGATGGTAAGTAACCAGAATTTAGTATGCTTTTGTTGTTCTCCGCAATAGATACTTGGTTGCGGGCAACTTTTATCCCAAAGTTATTCTCCAAGGCTAATGCCACTGCTTCCTCTTTGGAAAGAAAATCCTCTTGGGCAACCATTGTGATAAATGGAGCTAAAAAAAGCATGGCAAATAATCGTAATCTTATCATTCTAAATGTCCTTCTAATTCTTTTTTTGTTGAACCGTTTAGACTTACTGAGTCATGAATTTTCTGACCCTCTAAGTGAAGCCCTTCCTTTTTCTCTTTTATGGCTCTTTCTACTTCTTCTTTCGTAATCTTATGCCCTGACGTCCATAAACGTTGTTGGGATTTTAAGTTGTTACTAAAAGAAAGAAACAAAGGCAACATCAATAAAGTTAAAACTGTTGCTATCCCAATTCCATAAGCTATTGAAATAGCCATAGGCTTTAAAAATTGAGCCTGTCTACTAGTCTCCAACATCAAGGGGGCCAAACCGGCAATAGTTGTAATGGAAGTCAGAAAAATAGCTCTAAACCTAGAACGACCCGCTTCATATATCGCATTGTCAAAGGTCATTCCCTCCCTAAGATTGGTATTGAATTTTCCTATAAGTACCAACCCGTCGTTTACCATAATCCCAATTAATGCGATAATACCCAATAGAGATAATACGTTAATAGGAAAATCATGAATCCAATGCCCCCATGCTACAGCCGTTAAGCTAAATGGCACCAATAGAATAAGCATTAATGGTTGACTAAAACTCCTAAACGTAAAGGCAATGGTAATATATATTAGTAAAAGGACTGAGAAGCCAACGACCTTTAATGACCCCGTTAGTTTTTCCAGTTCCCTATTCTGACCTTCGTAAGATGCCGTTACCGTAGGGTATTTTGATTGAATCTCTGGCATAATGACATTTTGAATTTCAGCCATTATATCTGTTGGACTATCTTTTGGATTTTTAAGGTCTGCGGAAACTTGTATCTCACGCTGCCCCTCCAGCCTATTAATAGCTACGTCTCCTCTTTCAATTGAGTATTCCGCTATTTCCTTTAAAGGTACCCGTGCACCGCTGGGAGTAAGAATCCGCATCTCATCCAAATCAGAGATAGAAGAACGATTTTCCCTATCATATCGGACCCAAACCCTAATCTCATCCTGAGATCTTTGAAAACGCTGAGCTTGAGTACCAAAAAAACCTGCCCGGACTTGATTCATTACATTTCTTAAATCCAATCCAAGCAAATAGGCATTTTCCTTTAGTTCTAGACGTATCTCTTTAATTCCCGCAGGATCGTTATCTGCAATATCCTTTAACAGTGTATTGTTTTCCAGAGCTGTTTTCAATTCTTTTTTCGCAGCTTTTAATTCGTATATATTATTTCCTAAAAGTGAAACCGAAACTGGAGATCCCCCAAAATTACCACCAGAACCATATATAAGGCTTTCTACTCCAACGACTGGACCAACCAATTCTTGTAATCTATTCGTTACCAAATCCGATGCAACTTCATCCGGTCTTTCCTCCCCTGGCAATAGGTTAATTGTCAAGGTTGCAGTTGAAGAACCGGGTCCTGCCCTTCTAATCATATTCTCAAAGAGAATTTTATCTGTTCCTTTAAGAAATTGCTCTGTAAGTTCTTGGTTTACAATTTCTGCCTTATCCTCTATCATTCTGATGATCGAGTCAGTAATCAGTTCATTAGTACCATTGGGCATTTGTAATTCTACCTGGACACGGTCACTGGCAATCCTTGGAAAGAATGCGGTTCTAATGATACCTCCACCGATTGATCCAAATGTCAGAATTAAAGCCATTGCAAAAAAACTGAACGTGAGAATTTTATATCTCATGGAAAAACGCAATGCAGGACTATAAAGTTTATCTCGCATCCAAACCATGAACTTATCACCAGCTTCATTAATTACACGCAATTTTGCAAATGCTTTGGCAAGCCCTTTTTTAGGTCTGTTGTCCAAAGGCTGAAGCGCCTTTGAATGTGCCAAGTGAGCAGGAAGGATAATTAATGCTTCCACTAAAGATACTACTAGGGTAAGTATAACAATGACCGCTACCTCTCCAAAAAACTCTCCAATCCTACTATCCAAAAATAGGAATATAGAAAAAGCCAGAATAGTGGTTATAATAGCTGATATGATAGGTGGCAATACCTCCATGGTACCATCCACAGCGGCCTGAACAGGCGTCTTTCCTTTTTCATAATGTTGGTATATGTTTTCAGCGATGACGATACCGTCATCTACCAAAATCCCGATTACGATAATCATTCCGAACAAAGAGAGTACATTAATGGTAACATCAAAAAATCCTGCGAATATGAACATTCCTAAAAATGCCACTGGTAGGCCAAAAGCTACCCAAAATGCTAATCTGGTATTGAGAAAAAGTGATAAAAATATAAGCACCAAAATCATCCCCATTATCGCATTCTCGGTCAAGAGTTGCGTACGCTGAACCAAAGTGGTGGAGAGGTCAGAAACTACATCTAACTTTACGTTGTTATATTTTTCATTGAATTCCTCGATATAGACTTTAACCTTCTCAGCAGAGGTAATCAGGTCCTCGGTATTGGTGCTTGTAATCGTTGTGTTAACCGATAAGTTTCCGTCAAAATATGATGCGTCAGGAGTTTCCGCGAAACGATCGCGAATTGTGGCAACATCCTTCAACCTTACAGTAGTTCCTGAGGCATCTGCCCTAACTATTAAATTAGAAAGTTCGTCACCGTAGTAAGATCTATTATTGGCTCTGATTAAATATTCTTCAGCATCAGTCTTTATATTTCCTCCAGTTACTAAAATATTAGCATTTCCAACGGCGAGTGCAACTTCGGAAAAAGAAATACCATAAGCCAATAAGTTGTTCTCGTTTACGGCTATCTCTATCTCCTCTTCTGGGTATCCCGTAATCTCAATCTGAGAAATACCGTCTATGGCCCTTAAATCATTTTCTATTTGTCTTCCAACGTTCTTTAATGTAGCCAAAGGAATATTCTCTCCGCTTATAGCGAAATTAATTGTCTGACGCACAGCCTCTAGCTTGGAAACTATTAAAGGTTCCATCCCTGTGGGAAAAGTAGGCACCCTATCTACTGCGTTCTTGACCTCCAGTAACATAAAATCTATATCTCTACCCTTCTCTATCTCTACATTAATGTTACCGCTGTTTTCACGAGAAGTGGATGTTACCCTATCCACACCCTCTAAACCTTTAAGATTGTCCTCAATTTTTAAAACGATACCCTCTTCAATTTCTTGTGGAGATGCTCCCGGATAGGTAATATTGATTGAAATGTTCTTGGAATCCGTTAAGGGGAAAAATGAGGATTTTAAAGATTTGGCACCAACAATTCCAAATATGGCAAAGGCAATTATAATCACATTTACCGCTACATGATATCGTATAAAGTATTCTATTAACTTTCGCATTAGCCTTTGGAATTAGCTGATTGTTCCTGATAAATTTTTACGGCCATTCCTGTATACGCCCCGATCAATGGTTTGGACATTATAGTTGTTCCGTTAGGCACGTCTTTTAAAACCACCCTCTTT
>JBARUM010000739.1:0-2997 GCA_049645725.1 Maribacter sp. | reverse complement strand
TACCAAATTCGTCTACTGTGGTTGGGTCTATCTCACAATAATTTTCCTTTCTGGCAATACCTTCTCCGCGCCCACCAAAACCTATGACGGAACCGTAGTACTTCTTCACATCTTCACGAAGGCTCTCTCCATAGCCGCCAACCTTTAATCCGAAGTATTGATTTAAGTCACCTTGGTTCCATCCAAAGCCATAGTTAGGCTGTTGCATCCCTCCCCAGACTTCTATATGATATCCCCTTGGGAAATTTAGTTTAGAATTATCTCCCCACCATGGAGAATACACATGCATTCCTCCCACACCATCTTCGTTATAAGAAACGTTACGATTCATTAATCCGGGAATAACGCCAGCAGCTCCTGCACCCGTAGAATCGTGTAAATATTTACCTACCAGATTACTGCTGTTACCCAATCCGTTAGGGTGTTGTTTACTTTTAGAGTTTAGAAGTATACGCGCAGAACTACATGCGGATGCCGCAAGAACAACTACTTTGCCTTTAAGTTCATACTCTTTTCTATCCTCCTTATTAATATAAGAAACACCTGTTGCCTTGCCTTCTTCATTAGTCAAAACCTCGCGAACCATTGAGTTTACAAAAAGCTTAACTTTTCCACCACTTTTTTGGGCTGGAAAAATTAAACAGCTACCCGCGGAAAAATCAGCATAGACCTGACACGATCTAGCACATTGTCCACAATAGAAGCAAACGCCCCTATCATTATTAATTTTTTTTGTCAACATAGACAATCTTCCAGGAATAACGGGAACGTTAGATTTTTTTGCCCCTTCTATATAAAACAACTCGTGTAATCTAGGTTTTGGTGGAGGAAGGAAAAAACCGTCCGGATCATCCTCACGGCCTTCGTTAGTGCCAAAGACGCCTATAAGCTTGTCTACTTTATCATAATACGGCTTTACGTCATCATAGCCTATTGGCCAATCATCACCATGTCCGTCTCTCGTTTTTCCTTTAAAATCTTTTGGTCCAAAACGCAAAGAGATACGTCCCCAGTGATTCGTGCGACCCCCAAGCATTCTTGAACGCCACCATCTAAAAATAGTTCCTGGCGTATGTGTATAAGGTTCACCATCTACTTCCCAGTCTCCATAAGACATGTCCCATTCGCCAAATGCGCGATCAGTCCCAGCACCTCTGCGCGGAGATTCATAAGGCCATTTTAACTGTGTCATGGTCCTGGGGTCGGCAGGATCAAAAAATGGGCCTGCTTCAACAACTGCGACATTAAGGCCAGCATCAGCCAATTGTTTCGTGGCCATACCGCCACCAGCGCCAGAACCTACAATAATTACATCATAGATTTCTGAGGATTCTTTTATTTGCATGAAATATTTGATTTATTCACAATTTAAGATTTTAAATAATATTAGTTCCCTTTTTTATACGAACAACCAAAGTTTCATGTATTAATCACGTAAATAGTATCGTTTACGACAAAATAAGTATAACAACTTTATAAAAATAGGGGCACTATTTTAATCTAGGAAATTAATCATGATATAATAAGGACTCTTTTAAACTCAACGTAATTTTTTATCTATGCCTTTAACTGGAAATCGATTTCCGGTTCATTATAAAAACTATATTGGCTTTTTTGTTGAGTCACGTACCACAAGGCTTGTTTTTACCACCTTTGTTTCAAACGGTAGCTTAGAGTCAGGATTTTCAATTCTCTGAATTAGAAGTTTTGCGGTACTTTCCCCAATGTATTTTCCGTGTTGACTGACCATTGTTAATGATGGCGTAACATATTGCGATAGTTGCCCGTTTGTGAAACCAATTATTGAAATATCACTTGGAACTATATAGCCTTTAGACCGAACTATATGCAATATTTTTACGGCGGTAATCTCGTCCAAACCAAGAATACCATCAATTTTCTTATAATTTAAAAGGAAAGACATTAGTAGTTCTAAATCATCATCAGGAGTAAAATTTATTACCAACCTGGAATCGTATTCGTACCCAATTTCTTCTAAGGCCTTTTTATACCCTGCTTGTCTTAAAGCACCAACGCTTGATTTACCGATTGGTGAAACAAAACCAATGTTCTTACACCCAATATCTAAAAAGTATTTGGTTGTTTTATATCCAGCCTCAAAATCATCTACGATTACTTTGTCACAAGATATTAAGTTGGATACGCGATCAAAAAGCACTAACGGAATTTGATTAGACGTAATTTCTTGAAGTGCTTCAACTTTTCCTTTAAGTTGTGTTTCTTCGGATAAAGAAACAATTAATCCATCAACAGTTCCCGAATCCAAAAACTCCAGGGTCTTGACTTCCTTTTCAAATGACTCATCGCTTATGCAACTAATAATATTATAACCTTTTTCGTTTGCTACTTTTTCTATCCCATAGAGCACCTGAACAAAAAAGTAATTAAGGATATTAGGAACCAAAACCCCGATAGTCCTAGTACTCCTATTAATTAAGTTTAAGGCTAACTTATTTGGTTTATAGTGATTTTCCTTAGCATATTCTTGAATCTTTTCCTTAAGTGCCGTACTAATTTCATGGCTATCGTGCATAGCTTTGGAAACTGTAGAAATAGAAACATTAAAATATTTCGCAATGTCCTTAAGGGTTATTTTTTTCACCCTCTAAAGCTAAAAAAGGTATTTGAAAAACTAACTATTCTTCAGATACCTTTTTTGTGATAATAGTTAGTGAACTTTACAACTGCTCCAACTTGGTGAGCGCTTCGGATTTTGAATTCACATCTAGTTTCAAATAAATATTCTGAATATGAAAATTAACGGCACTGGTGGTAACAAAGAGCTTATCCGCAATTATCTTATAAGTGGCTCCTTTACATAGATAATCTACGATCTGATTCTCTCTTTCGGAGAACAACTTATAGGATTTTCTATGAAAGTTCGAAATTACTTTTTTCACAATATCATTACTCATTGTAGCGCCTTCTTTGCGAACACAATTTAAGGCATGAAGTAATTTATCTTCGGTCATGGGT
>JBARUM010000738.1:0-3472 GCA_049645725.1 Maribacter sp. | reverse complement strand
GTAATAATCCTTGTGGCTCCTGCGGTCTCAAGCATTTTTGCGACTAGCTTAGCAGCTATCGGCACTCTGGGCTTATCTTTTCTATCTTGCCTAGCCCAACCAAAATAGGGCATCACTGCGGTGATGTGTCTTGCTGAAGCTCTTTTTGCCGCGTCAATCATTAACAACATCTCCATTAGGTTTTCTGGTCCGGGATGTGTAGAACCAATGAGAAAAATTCGAGCACCTCGTATAGATTCTTCAAAAGAAGGTTGAAATTCACCATCGCTATATCTAGAGAATAGTACATTACCAAGTTCCGCTCCGTAGGCCTTGGCAATTTTTTTGCCAAGTACCATACTATGTGTACATGCAAATATCTTAGGCTCAGGGACTAGGTATGGCATAATTTAATTTGTTGAATCCTTATACACTTAAGTACCTACACTTCTACTGCGCTCAGCACAGGTGTTTTCTAAGGAGGTGCAAATTTAAAAATTAATTTGAGTTGCTAAAGGATAATTGTTTATATTTTTGATGAGGAAATCAAAATATTTTTTAATTTTGCAAACCGAAATTGTAATGCTCGAGTGGCGGAACTGGTAGACGCGCCGGATTCAAAATCCGGTTCTAACGAGTGCGGGTTCGATTCCCGCCCGAGGTACGGAAAAAAAGCTTAGATGAAAATCTAGGCTTTTTTTGTGTTCAAAAACAGCATTTTTTGACCTCGGGTACAACATAGGTACAACATTTGAGTATTTTCTAAGACTAAATTTACTTTAACTCTAAATACTATTATTTCGATTCAGTATAAATGAATTGACTCTTGAAATAATAAGTTTTGCTGAATTGCAACCTCAATTCTTCGTAAGGGTAGTTTATTATCATACAATATACCCGCAATTTAAACTCGTAAAATACTTCCATCAAAAGACTACGGCATAAAGCCGTTCGTACCTCTCTTTTTATTCCGTTTCCTTTTGAGCCAAGATTTTATCTTCCGTTTGGTTCCTGCTTAAATATTGTTTAATCATGCCTGTCGGCAGACAGGTCTAAAATTTAAGTATTATGACAACAAAAGCAGTTACAACCAGAAGGAACGGCAAAGCCAATGCTACCGTTAAAAATGAAGTCAAAGTGAAGTTGACACAAAAATCAATAGGACTGGAAATTCAAAATCTGAATATCGAGAAAGTTGTTCCAGACCCGATGCAACCGAGAAAGACTTTCAATGAACTATTGTTAAAAGAGCTTTCGGAAAGCATCGAAAAACACGGCGTACTTCAACCTATTACAGTACGAAAGTCAAAAAATGAATACATCATCGTGATGGGCGAACGTCGGTATCGAGCCAGTAAATTGGCAGGTAAGAAAACGATACCGTGCATCGTAAGGGAATATGAAAGTGATGTCATCTTGGAAATTCAAATTATCGAAAATTTACAACGGCAAGATGTAGAACCTACAGAGGAAGCAGATGCCATTGCCTATCTAAGTGAAAAATATGCGCCGACCGAGATTGCGAAGCGATTGGGCAGAAGCGATAATTTCATCAGACAGCGACTAAAATTAGCTGGACTAATCGAGGGTTTCAAAGGTTTCGTTCGCAAGGGCGAAATGACCATTTCATTAGGTGTCGGTGTCGCACTTTTCGAGCCGGAAGAACAACAGTTGATGTTGGAAACAATGGGCGAAGAATTTAGTGCGCATCAAATTAATAGAATGATTAAAAATCAGACCTATGATTTAGAGAAAGCGCCTTTTGATGTTCAAGACTCAACATTGGTTTCAAAAGCTGGGCCGTGCACTATGTGTCCGTTCAATGCGGCAAATCAAGGAAATCTGTTTGGGGATGGAAAGATGGTCTGCACAAAATCATCCTGTTACGAGTCGAAGAAAAATAAATCGTTCTTGAACTTGATTGAGAAATCTAAGAAAGAGAATGTGCTATTGATTCCTGAAATACGCAAGTATTGGGCAGATGATGAACGTAATCAGTTGGTCATCTCACAGCTAGAAAAAAATGGTTTGAAGGTCTATCTGCTAGACGATGTTGAAATCATTGAAAAACCAATCGAGCCCACATTGGAAGCCTTAAAAGAGGAATATCGAAATTACGACTACAATGAAGACGAGCTAAAAGAAGAGTTTGACGAGGCTATCAAGACCTACAACGAGGAATTGGAAAAATACAATTCAGCTACAGCCAATGGATTTAGAAATGGCATCGTTTTTCATCCTGAATCGTATCTACACAAAGAAGTATTCGTGAAGCTTATTGAAAAATCCCAAGAGGAAAGCGAAGTGCATTCTGTTCCATTATCGAACAGAAAAATGGATGATTGTACACCAGATGAACAAATCATCAAAATTAATGAAAGGGAAATCCGGAAGAAGCAAATCGAGAATAACCGACAGTTTGAAGAAGTAGTAACAATGATTCGAGAGGCCAACTACATCGAGACCAAGAAAACGCTTTCGGCAGATGAAATGGTTGCCTTTTCAATTTCGCTCTACGAAAACAATGTGGACTACTTTAGTCAGCAAAAGTACTTTTCAGGATTATTGGGCGATACATCAAAGCTATCCAAAGTTGAAATCGTGGAAAATTTCAAGAAGAAGTTCAAAAAAGAAATTTTTCATAAGCTGATACGGTATATGCTTACCAAGCAAGTGCATTTTGGCGAAAGTAATCATACCAATAATTTAACGAATATATCATTCTACAATGCCATACAAGGATATCATAAAACTAAGATTACCGATATCGAAAAGCAATACATTGAAAAAAAGGATATACGTGAAGAACGTTTAAAAGCCAGAATAGCAGTTCTTGAAAAGGAAATCAAGGAATTGACAGCGTAGCTTTTGTTGTGAGAGGAAGAGTCGGCATTCGTGCTGGCTCTTCTTTTTTTTAGATAAGTTTTATTGGGAATGAAGTACTACAAAAGGAAGAAATAATCAATCAATAGTAGCGCAAAGGTAAACTCGTAAAATACACCCATCAAAAGACTACGGCATAAAACCGTTCGCCTACTCTCTATTTATTCCGTTTCCTTTTGAGCTGAGATTTTAGCTTCCGTTTGGGTTTTGCTCAAATATTGTTTAACCAGCCTGTCGACAGACAGGTCTAAATTCAAAAGCTATGTATTTACACAAATTACAACAAGATGAAATTTTCGTTTCCAATGAAATGAAATCTTTAGAAAGTATTACTGGAATGCCATCCAGAAAAGGACTGGAAAATGCCATCATATCCAATGGCAAAATTGTCAACGTCGTGTCTAGCAGTTATGGACACATACCAAATGAACTCTTCTTCAAGAAAGCTGAACAGCTCTTGATAGATGCCCATTTGAAATACCATAAACGAACTATCAATAGGGATGATAGGTCTTTTATAACCGACTTTATAATTGAGGATGACAACCAGTTTTCCCTGAAAAATGAAGAGGGTAAAATATTGCCGATGCTTCGCTTCAAAAATTCCTAT
>JBARUM010000737.1:0-8829 GCA_049645725.1 Maribacter sp. | reverse complement strand
CCATAATCCCGGTTCCGCTCCTATGGGAGATTTGTTGACGCAAGCGACCATTCTAGGGTCTTTTGAAAAATTATCGAATGCAGAGGTTCTCGCCGGAATTACCTTTAGGTCCGCAGCGGCACTTAATTTACATGATAGGGGTAAATTGGAAGAAGGGTTTTTGGCCGACTTTAGTTTGTTTCATACTAGAAATTACCAAGATATCCTATACAATCAAGGCAATCTAAAACCATGTATGGTATGGAAAAATGGAGCCTTGGTTTATAATAAACATGAATAAGGGTTGACAGTTGACGACAAGAAAAAACTTTGTACCAAAACATCATGGATTTTAAAAACAAAATACTTCAAGGAATCAATTCTGAGTTACCCTACAAAAGAAACCGTTCACGAAAGATAAGTCATGCGCCTAAAAGAAAGGAAATCCTTTCTTTAGAGGAAAAGAAATTGGCTATCAGAAATGCACTGCGTTATTTTCCAACAGCATGGCATCATGAGTTATCGAAAGAATTTGCTGAAGAACTAAACCTCCATGGGCGTATTTACATGTATCGTTTTATGCCAGATTACAAAATGTACGCAAGGCCTATTTCAGCCTACCCCGCTAGAACAATCCAAGCAGCGGCTATAATGTTAATGATTCAGAATAATTTAGATCCGGCGGTAGCACAACATCCAGAAGAATTAATTACTTATGGTGGTAATGGAGCTGTATTCCAAAATTGGGCACAGTACCTTTTGACTATGCGGTATCTGTCCACAATGACCGACGAACAGACCTTACACATATACTCAGGTCATCCTATGGGTCTTTTTCCGTCATCCAAGGAAGCTCCTAGTGTTGTGGTAACCAATGGCATGATGATTCCCAATTATTCACAACCGGAAGACTGGGAAAAATATAATGCGCTTGGTGTTACCCAATATGGCCAAATGACGGCAGGGTCCTATATGTACATTGGCCCACAAGGTATTGTCCACGGTACAGCTATTACGGTAATGAACGCCTTTCGAAAAGTTTTGCAGAAGGATGAATCCCCTGGCGGAAAAATTTTTCTTACCTCAGGGTTGGGCGGCATGAGTGGTGCACAGCCTAAAGCGGGAAATATTGCGGGTTGCATTACAATTTGTGCAGAAGTAAATCAATCGGCAGCTACTAAAAGACATGAACAAGGTTGGGTAGATGAATTAATTGATAATATAACTCTTCTGGTAAGTAGAACTCAAAAAGCTATTGAAAATAAGGAAGTTGTTTCGCTCGCCTACATTGGTAATGTAGTGGAGGTATGGGAACGATTTGCCAAAGAAAATATATTCATTCATCTGGGTTCCGACCAAACCTCGCTTCACAATCCATGGGCCGGAGGTTATTATCCAATAGGCTTATCTTTTGAGGAATCAAACGCTTTAATGAGTTCAGACCCTGAGACCTTCAAAACAAGGGTGCAAGAGTCTTTAAGAAGACAAATAGGTGCTATTAATAAACATACTGAAAAAGGCACTTACTTTTTCGATTACGGCAATGCTTTTTTATTAGAAGCCTCACGTGCTGGTGCATGTGTGTACAAAGATTCCGAAGGAAACTTTTCAAACTCCCCTTCCTTTGGGGCCGGGGCCGGGGGTTGGGTCTATCCTTCCTATGTACAGGATATACTAGGGCCCATGTGCTTTGACTACGGTTTTGGACCCTTCAGATGGGTGTGTACCTCAGGGAATCCTCTCGATTTAAAAAAGACCGATGGCATTGCACTTGAGGTGATGAAAAAAATTAAGGCCGAGGCACCAAAAGAGATTCAGCAACAAATGCAGGATAATATTAAATGGATTGAAGAAGCCGAACAGAATAAACTGGTAGTAGGTTCCCAAGCTAGAATTTTATACGCCGACGCCGAAGGGCGAGCCAAGATTGCGGAAGGCTTTAACCAAGCAATCAAATCAGGTGAAATTTCCGAACCCATAGTTTTAGGTAGAGACCACCACGATGTTAGTGGAACAGATTCGCCTTATCGGGAAACCAGTAACGTTTATGATGGTAGTAAATTTACTGCAGATATGGCCATTCATAATGTAATCGGTGATAGTTTTAGGGGTGCTACCTGGGTATCTATTCACAACGGTGGTGGTGTAGGTTGGGGAGAAGTAATCAACGGAGGTTTTGGAATGGTCTTAGATGGGTCTCAAGATGCATCCAGAAAATTAAAGAATATGTTGTTCTATGACGTTAATAATGGAATTTCACGAAGAAGCTGGGCCAGAAACGATGAAGCTCTTTTTGCCATTAAAAGAGAAATGGACAGAACCCCAGAACTAAAGGTAACTTTACCTAACTTAGTAGAAGATGAGTTGTTAGAAGGGTTGTTTTAACAAAAAAAGCCAAATGTCTCTTTATAAAAAAACGGAAACTAACTTTTATGAAGGTAGAGAATCCGATCAGCAATTATACTTGCATGAAAAGATTTCCTGTGCCGAAATCACTGCGTTAACCAAAAATAGTTCAAAAAAAAAGATAGCCTTATTAGGCTATTCCTGTGAAGAAGGGGTGAAACGTAATTTAGGAAGAACGGGAGCCGCCAACGGACCGGACGCTATACGTAAACAGTTGGGAAAACTACCCAATCATTTGGCACCTGAAGTTTTTTTGGCTGATATAGGAACAATAACCTGTGTTAAAGAAGATTTAGAAGCCACGCAAACTACCTTATCACAAAAAATCAGTGAAGTTTTAGCACTAAATACCTTTCCTATTGTCCTTGGTGGTGGACATGACGTGGCCTACGGCAGCTACAACGGTATAAAAAAGCACATGGGAAGCTCCAAGACCATCGGCATAATAAATTTTGATGCGCATTTTGATTTGCGTTCTAACCAAAATGAGAATAATTCCGGGACGCCATTTTATCAAATAGCTCAGGACTGTAAGATTAACGGTAGGCATTTTCATTACCTATGTCTGGGAGTGCGAAAAGATGCTAATGACCGTACGCTTTTCCAAACAGCCAAGGAATTAGAAGTAAAGTATATTCTAAGGGATACGTTTAGGATAGAATTTCATAATGAAATAAATGCTTGGATTAATGCTTTCATTAAAAATGTAGATGCAGTTTACGTAACGATTGATCTTGACGGATTTTCATCTGCCTACGCTCCCGGTGTTAGTGCTCCTTCTCCAATGGGGTTCACCCCGGACGTAGTTTTAGAATCCCTAAAAACCATTTCTAGTTCAGGCAAATTATGTGCTCTTGACATTGCTGAAATGAATCCCAATTTTGATGTCGATAATCAAACCGCAAGACTAGCAGCTTCGCTTATTCATAGTGTGATTCATACCCTGTAAATCCTTTATTGTTTAGTTTTCAAAAACAAAAAAAGCCTCCCTTTATGGAAAGCCTTTCATTGGTAAAATCGATTTAAAAAATCGATTAACACAATTTGCCTCAAAACGTTGTTTGAGACACAACACAACAGGGCAAAGATAGGAAAGGTTTTTAAATTTAGAATATAGCTGCCCAATTTCTTAAGGACGAAATAGCCTTATTAGTCCATGAACTGAATAGTAGACATTTACACCATTGAGGATAAACTACCTTAATTATAGATTAGCTACCGCTGTACCTTCTCTTATCGATAAACTGTACCAGTGGTCGTAATCCCTATTATAGGTTATTCTTAGACCGTAATTTGTAGGTCAAACCCAAACCAATGACCTACTTTAAAAATTCGTTGAAATTCTATTTTCCACTAATTCTGATAACACTTTTGGTTTCATGTCAGAAAGATAATCTGGTGGTCAAAGAAGACATTCAGATTACCCTGGAAGATAGAACAAATGAAAAATCTGAGCATAAGAATAATGACCTCACTGTTGCAATAGAACCTTATCTTAATTGGGTTTTTAAAATGCAACAACCATCGGGCCTTTTAGAAAGTGCAGAAAATACAGATTTTGTTTCCCTTTATGATAATTCGTTAGCAGCAATACTTTTTATTCAAAATAATGAAGCGGAGAAAGCAGAAAGAATATTTGATTTCTATGACGGCAGAAAAGAAGAAGAGCTTGTAAAAAATGGCGGATTTTATCAGACTAGAAACCCCAAGTGAGAAGAAGGAGAAAGAATTTGGATGGGTGATAATGCCTGGCTGCTAATAGCATTAAACCACTACGAAGCCACATATCAATCCAAAAAATATGAGGATATGGCAAGGGCCTTGGATAATTGGCTGCGTTCTATGCAGGGTCAAGATGGGGGAATTAAGGGTGGTATTAAAAGTAATGGAATGGAGATTCCTAAAGTAACGGAGGGTATTCTAATGGCCTTTAATGCTGTCAAGGGTTTTGATGATTTTCATGTGGGCATTTTAAATTTTTTAAATGAAAACAGGTGGGACAACGACCTAGGAGTTTTAACGGCATGGCCAGAAAACCCAACTTATACCTATGCGATGGACTTACATCCATTAGGCAATGGGGTATTTGAAGATATGCCAGATGATGTGTTGTTTAAAGCCAACAGGTACATCAACAATCAGAATAACACAGTAACAGGACAAGAGGTTTCCGGTTATTGCTTTGATGATGATAAGGATACTGTTTGGTTAGAAGGTACTGCACAAATGGCTGTCGCTTTTAATAGTATTAACAGGTTTGACCTTTCCGACAAATTACTCTTGGATTTAGAGAAAACTTTTATCTACAGCTCAACTAATGAGGGTAAGGGGATTCCTTATACTACCAATCAAGGAACATCTTATGGTGCCGATATCCTTTGGGAGCATGCCGATATTACACCAGCTCTTTCTTCCACTATTTGGTATTCATTTGCCAAGGCAAACTTTAATCCCCTTCATTTGGGTAGAAAAAAAAATATTCCAGAAGCAGAAAAATTCTGGCTACCAAATTCCTAATTGGAATTTTAAAATTCCTTTAACGGGGTCTTTCTAGGATTTATAATAACTTTAAAATAAAAATGAAAAATAACAGCTCATTTTGGATAGCAATTACCAGTCTTTTATTACTTACAACAGTTATCATGGTAACCATGAACTTCAGTTTTAACTGGATATTTTATGCTACGGTCCTAGGTCAACTATTGGTTGTTCTTATGGTATACCGGGTATTGACGGATGACTATCAGACGACAAAGACCTTTGAAGATTTTTACGAAGATAGTCCAATAGGAAATCGACCTAATTGGAAATAGTGATTTCATGGTCATTTTTACTTTTTAACGTACTAGCCATACTTAGTTCAGGTATTATAAGTAAAGGGGTCTGTAAATGAAAAGCAACCCTTTTAACTATAGGCTCCCTGGTTAATCTTTCCATAAAACTATGCTGATAGTTTAACATGGCCAATAAATGTATATTCAATTCGGTAGAGAAAAGCTCTAATGTTTTGGAAACCGAATTTAATTCTGAAACGGTATGTACATAGTGTTCTACCTCACCTAGGTATTTTCTTAGCATACTAAGATTAAAAAGCTGGAGTTCTGTAAGTGGTTTAATTTCATACTGTACATTAACAATACGCACCGTGGCTCCAAATGCCTTGGCCATATCCAGTAATGGTTTCAGTTCTGAAATGGTATAAAATCGATTAAAATCCGTTGCAAAAGCAATCTCCTTTGGTTTCTCGTACTCAAAAGACTGTGGAATTACGAGTACGGGACACTCCTTTACAGCTTTGATAATCCTAACCGCATTACTGCCCATAAAAACTTCAGCCACACCACTTGACCCTTTTGTTCCAGCAATTACCAAATCAATATTATATTTGGAAATACTATCTAGAATTTCATCTACAAGGAGTGCAAAAGATGATATGGTAATAAATTTATGGTTGGTATTTAAATGCTCTTTCTTAATCCTACTAAAGGTACTTTTTAATCCATTCTCAGAAAATTGATGGGCTAGGTTGGCATATAAACCACCATCAAAAGATGCCGCCATAAACCTACTACTAGCAATTGCCGGAGTGTAGGTGTTCAGCAAATAGAAGGTACATTTTTCCTCTTTAAACAATGCCATAGCGTAGACTATGGCATTCCAGGAATTATCTGAAAAATCTGTAGGAATCAATACATGTTTCATGCAATCGTATCGTTAGTTCAATACAGTAAAAGTAGAGGTAGTCCTTAGCCAAAACTATGATAATTATCAGGTTTCAAAATCGATTAAAAGCCATCTATAAGTTCTTGAAGTCCCTTTTCATTGGTGACACCTATTTTCTTACCAGATGTTTTAAGAAAGCCCTTCTTTTTAAATTCAGAAATTATGCGAATACAGGATTCTGTAGCTGTACCTACTACGTTGGCAATATCCTCTCTAGATAGGGTTAAGCTTAAATAGCCATGTTCGTCCTCTCCAAATTTGGTTCTTAGATATAAGAATGCTTCCGCCATACGCTGTTTTACCGTTTTTTGGCTCATATTTACAATAACATCATCCGCTTCCTTAAGATCATGTGCCATATGGTGCAGTACCTCTAAGGTAAAATTAGGATTGGTATGTAAGGTACTTACAATACCTTCTTTAGGGATAAAACAGACTTCCATATCACTAACCGCGATAGCGCTTAGATTTACATTTTCTTCGGCTACCACGGAGCGTTGACCCATGACTTCTCCCCTACTAGCTAATTTTTCGATTTGGTCCTTCCCGTTTGCACTTAGTTTTGATAGTTTAGATACGCCATCCCTAACACAATAAACCCCATCTAGCTTTTCTCCTTCTTCAAAAAGTGCTTCACCCTTTTTGATGGTCTTACTTATTTTTGAATCGGAAACACGCTTCAATTCTGTTTTATTCATAGCGCGTAAAGCATTGAATTGACGTATGATACAATTTTCACATCTGCTTTCCATTCTAGTTGATTTTTATACCTGAAAACACAAAGATACTTCCCACGAGTTAGTCAAAACCTGACATTTATCATGTTTTATGGGAGTTATGATATTCAACTTTGCAAAAGGTAAGCAAAAGTGTATGGAAACGACTAAATGTTATCATTGCGGTGATGATTGTAAAATCGCTATAATCCAATTTGATGAAAAGAGTTTTTGTTGTAATGGGTGCAAAACAGTTTATGAAATTTTTGCTTCCAATGAGTTATCCTATTATTATGACCTACAATCGGCTGCTGGGGCCTCTCCAAAAGCGATTGAAGGAAAATATGATTTTCTCGATAATACTGCTATTGTTGAAAGACTAACGGAGTTCAATGATGGGCAACTACAAATTGTAAATCTCTACATACCACATATTCATTGTAGCTCCTGTATTTGGGTTCTAGAAAATCTGAATAAACTAAATCCTTTTTTAACCAGTTCCCAGGTAGATTTTCCTAAAAAAATGCTTCGGGTTACGTATTCCAACAAGTTTAGCTTAAAAGAATTAGTAGTACTCTTAGCTCATATAGGTTATGAACCCTATATTTCATTAGATGATTTTGACAACAAAAAGAAAGGGATAGATTATTCCCTTATTTATAAACTTGGGGTTGCAGGTTTTGCCTTTGGCAATGTCATGTTCCTCTCCTTTCCCGATTATTTTGATTTATCTTCAAGTAGGCTCTCCGGTGGTGAGTTTTGGCTTAATGAATATGAGGTCGTATTCCGTTGGTTGATGTTTATCTTTTCATTACCGGTAGTCTTCTATGCAGGAGCGGATTATTTTATCTCGGCCTATAAAGGACTTCGCTCTAAAATCCTAAATATTGATGTGCCCATTGCCTTGGGCATTCTGGTCTTGTTCCTTAGAAGTACAATAGAAATCATATTTGATTGGGGAAGCGGTTTTTTCGATTCGTTGACCGGATTGGTTTTCTTTCTTCTTTTAGGTAAGTTTTTTCAGCAAAAGACCTACTCTTTCCTATCCTTTGAGCGAGATTACAAATCATATTTTCCTATCGCCATAACCAGAATAAACGCTACTGGAAAAGAAGAAAGTGTACAAGTCCATGAGATACAACAAGGAAATAGACTATTAATACGAAATGACGAGCTAATTCCTGTAGACGGAATCCTTATCAACGGAAAGGCAAGAATTGATTATAGTTTTGTTACTGGTGAATCCGAACCTCAACGAAAGCAATCTGGGGATAAATTGTTTGCTGGCGGAAAACAAGTGAATGGAGCCATAGAAATGGAGGCCTTAAAATCCGTATCCCAGAGTTACTTAACCCAGTTATGGAGTAATTCCGTATTTAAAAAAGATAAGTCAAGTGAGTTCCAAACCCTTACGGATAGTATCGGAAAACGATTTACAATTGGGGTCTTATCAATTGCTTTTATAGCCACTGCTTTTTGGCTATACCATGATCCCGGAAAGGCTCTTAATGTGTTTACCGCGGTATTGATTATTGCGTGTCCCTGCGCCATAGCTTTAGCCGCTCCATTTACCTTGGGAAATATGCTAAGGATATTCGGAAGAAAAAAAATCTACCTAAAAGACACAGAGACCATTGAGCGTTTAGCACAAGTAAATACAGCTATTTTTGATAAAACCGGCACAATTACTACTGCCCAAAAGAGTACGGCGACTTACGAGGGTATGCCTTTGACCACAATGGAAGAATCACTATTAAAGAATACGGTACGTGCTTCCAACCACCCTCTGAGCAGAACGCTTTACAATATGCTAGCAGAGCAAAACATCATTACGCTAGATGACTACGAAGAATATTTGGGTAAGGGTTTGGAAGGTAGTATTGGCAAAGAAAATATTAAAATAGGCTCCGCAGATTTTGTAGGTAGAAATTTAGTGTCTGATGCTCAAAATACGGCTGTACATATTAGCAGTAACGATTCCTATAAGGGCAAATACGTATTCCAC
>JBARUM010000736.1:0-5571 GCA_049645725.1 Maribacter sp. | reverse complement strand
ACATCATGATGCCCCAGATGGATGGATTTGAGTTTTGCAAAATTACACGCACAGAAATTAATTTATCACATATTCCTATTATATTTCTAACCGCAAAAACAATGCAAGAGGATGAAATCAAAGGATTGAAAATGGGAGCCGTTGATTATATATACAAGCCCTTCAACCTAGTTTTACTAAAATTAAAAGTTAACAATATTCTTTTAGCCCAAAATCAAATTCAAGAACGCTTGCGGACAGAACAGCTTTTACAACCCGAATTTGTAGAGCTATCTTCACTGGATGAAATATTCTTGAAAAATGCCGTTGATTCGGTGAATAACAACCTGGATAATCCCAATTTGGACATTGAAGCTTTCGCTAAGGACTTAGGTGTTAGCCCAAATCAGGCTTACCGTAAAATAAAAGCACTAACCGGACAAACTGCTAAAGAGTTTATCCGCAACCAGCGTTTGAAAGTGGCTGCCAATTTAATCATTCAGAAAAAACGTAGAATATCAGAAGTAATTTATATGGTTGGCTTCACTAGTCCGTCCTATTTTACGCGATGCTTCAGAGAACTTTACGGCTGTTCACCTAAAGAGTACATGGCACTAGAAAAAAGGGATCACACCCCTAAAACCGATAAAACGTCGTGATAATCGATCCGAATTTATATTCCGACTGAATTTTTGTGCACTAAATCGAATTTGTTCTAGTAAGTTTCAAATTCCAACAAGTATTTCTTAGGCTGGCGGGATATTTTTGGATGCATTGGTAATTCTTACCTCAACGTTTAATTAAAACTGAAAAATAGCTTATGTCTAAAATTGTATGTTTTATAAAAAATAAAACAAGTCTGTTGTTGATAACAATTTCTACATTAACAGCAATGAATTCCTGCCAAACAGAACGGACAGGAAAAAAGTATCATTCTAATTTCAAGCCCGGTGAGGTTTGGGTTGATTCTGACAGTGTTCATATTAATGCTCATGGAGGCGGAATCTTATTTTATAACGATACCTATTACTGGTTTGGAGAGTTTAAAACCTCAGGTCGCGCTGGCAATTCAGCACATGTTGGTGTAAGTTGCTATTCCTCAACCGACTTATACAATTGGAAAAATGAAGGTATAGCCCTTGCAGTTTCCGAAAAATCAGGATCTGATATCGAAAAAGGCTCTGTGATTGAGCGTCCCAAAGTTATATACAACGAAAAAACTGGAAAATTCGTCATGTGGTTTCATCTTGAACTTAAGGAACAGGGTTACGCTGCAGCAAGAACAGCTCTTGCATTAAGTGATAAAATTACCGGACCGTACACCTTTGTGAAATCGATGCGTGTGAATAAAGAACAGTGGCCGTTAAACTACCGTGAAGACCTGAAAACAAAGCAATATCAATCTGACCTAAAATGGTGGTCTCCGGATTGGTATGGAGCCATAGAAGAAGGCTTGTTTCTGCAACGAGATTTCAAAAACGGTCAAATGTCACGTGATATGACACTTTTTGTTGATGATGACGGAAAAGCCTATCATATCCATTCAGCAGAGGATAATTTGACACTCCACATTTCTGAGTTAACAGATGACTATCAGGATTTCACAGGAAAATACATTCGATTATTTCCTGCCGGCCATAATGAAGCTCCTGCTCTGTTTAAAAAGGATGATACTTATTACTTAATGGCATCTGGTTGTACAGGTTGGGAACCTAATGCGGCACGGATGTTTAAAGCGAAATCCATTTGGGGGCCATGGGAAGCACTTGGAAATCCCTGCGTTGGAGATAATTCTAACTTAACTTTTCATTCACAAAGCACCTATATTTTACCTGTGCAAGGTAAAAAAGACGCTTTCATTTATATGGGAGACCGCTGGACACCAAAGAATCCAATCGACGGTAGTTATATCTGGCTTCCTATTCAGTTTAAAGATAATAAACCTGTTATAAAATGGGCTGATAAATGGGATTTGACAGTTTTTAAATAAAAAAAACATGACATAGGATACATACATTGCTCCGCATATAAAATATAAAAATTCAACTTTAGCGGAACCACTCCGCACAGAATATGAGAAAGTCCAACTTTTTTTGATAAAATCGTTGGACTTTTTAGAGAATTTGCTGTACGGTTCAGCGGTATAGATTTCTATATTAAATAGCTACTCTTAACGAATCGGCGACTGCTCCATTCATGAAGCAGTCCAAAATGGATACAAACTACCTAAGTTCAACATTTGAAACTGAATCTTTATTTAAAAGGAGAAGCCAAAACCAACCCTGGCCATGGACGACTATATTGTCGACGGAGGATTCGTACTTATCACCGGTGCTTCTAACTGCGATAGAAGTTTCCTAGCATCGACCCTCGGAAACATCAGGCTTGTGGCCATGGTACAACTTGGCTTATTTTTACATGCAAAGGCATCAACCATAATAGCCAGTTAGCTCCCCGTTGAAAACTGGTAAGATGTTATTGGGGAAGAGACCATTGAAAATGCCATCCCCGACAGGATTGTACACTCCTCTTACAGAGTGGAATTAAGAGGTGAAAGTTTAAGAAAAAAACTGTAATATTGCCATACTATCTCGTTCTTTGAACTTAAAGCCCAAGGGGGTCAACATCACCGAAATACCCATACAGGTCAGGCGGGTGTTGAATACCTTATAAATATTTATGAACAAACAATTATAATAAGATGAAATTAAAATTTGTTTTTTTGCTTTTAGCCAGTACGGCTTGTGTTAACTTGTTATTCGCTCAGGGTGGATTTGGGCAAGCACAGCAAATCAATCGGAATTGGAAGTTTTCTCTGCAAGATATTACCAACGGAGAACAGGTAAGTTTAAATGATAATAGATGGAAAACCATTGAATTACCGCACGACTGGAGTGTAAAACAACAACTAAGCCCCTCCTTGGCAAGTGCTACAGGATATTTGCCTGGCGGTATCGGCTGGTATCGAAAAAAATTGGAAATACCTGCACAAAGGAAAGACGAAAAAGTATATCTGTACTTTGAAGGTGTTTATAACCGAAGTGAAGTTTTTGTGAACGGCACGTCCTTAGGAAAGCGTCCCAACGGATATATTTCATTTATGTACGATGCCACACCTTACATTAAGTATGGCCAAGAAAACTTAATTGCGGTGCGCGTGGATCATAGTCAATCGGCTGATTCTCGTTGGTACACCGGATCGGGCATTTATAGAGATGTGTGGTTAGTTTATGCCAATCCGGTTCACATTGCACAGTGGGGTGTTTATGCTTATCCCGAAAAAAAAGGGAACCGTTATAATTTGAATGTTGAAGTGGAAGTGGAAAACGAAACTGAAGCGTATTCCGTATTAACCATTGAAAACAAATTGATTTCGCCCGACAATAAAGTTGCTGCGCAATCTTCCGATAAGTTAACACTTAAGAGCAACCAGTCGGGAAAAATAAGCACCCGCTTAAATGTACCCAAACCCAAGCTATGGTCACTGGACAATCCCACCTTATATACTTTAAAGACTTCGGTTTATCGCAATTGCCAATTGGTAGATGAAACAAGCACCGTTACCGGTTTCCGGGATTTTACTTTTGACCCCAATAAAGGTTTTGCGTTAAATGGCAAATGGATGAAGTTGAAAGGTGTCTGCTTGCATCACGACGGCGGTGTTCTGGGATCAGCCTTACCCAGGGAAGTGTGGAAAAGAAGATTACTGACTCTTAAAGAAGTTGGGGTAAATGCCATTAGAACAAGCCATAACCCACAGTCTTCGGACTTATACCAGCTCTGCGACGAACTGGGGCTATTGGTAATGGATGAAGCATTTGATGAGTGGGAATTTCCAAAACGTAAATGGATTGAAGGGTGGAATGTTGGAACACCCGGTTTTCAAGGATCTTTTGATTTTTTTGAAGAATGGGGTGAGAAAGATTTAGGCGACATGATTAAACGCGATCGCAACCATATTTCTATTTTTGCATGGAGCATTGGCAATGAAGTCGATTATCCAAACGATCCTTATTCGCACCCAGTGTTAGACGGTGGTGGCGAAAGTGGTTTTACACAACCAATTTTTGGTGGCTATAAAAAAGATGCCCCCGATGCCATGCGCTTGGGCGAAATTGCCCAGCAGTTGGTTAAAGTGGCAAAAAAATACGATCAATCCAGACCTACCACAGCAGGATTAGCAGGTGTTGCCATGTCTAATCAAACAGCATATCCATCTGCATTGGATATCACGGGTTACAACTATACCGAAAGCCTGTACGATGAAGACCATGCCAAATACCCCAATAGAGTAATTTTTGGAAGCGAAAATAGGCATGAGTTAAGTGCATGGAAGGCCGTAACATCTCGAGATTTTATTTTCGGCCAATTCTTATGGACAGGCATTGATTATTTGGGAGAATCAGGCCGCTGGCCATCGCGAGGTTTTTATTCGGGACTGCTAGATTTTGGGGGATTTATCAAACCAAGAGGCTACTTCCGCCAATCATTATGGTCAGAAAAGCCAATGGCTTACCTAGGCACTTATCCGGCTCCGGGCAAAGGCAGCAAAAGCCAAATAAAAGATGTATGGTCGCAACTGGAGGCTGATAAAGCCAGCGGAAATTATGAAGAAAAAACACCTTCCATGGATGCTTGGCCAATTTGGAACTACGATGAAGGTCAGATGATACGAGTAGTTTGTTACACCAATGCAGCTCAAGCAAAATTGATGTTAGATGGAAACCTGGTTGGAGAAACTAAAAATTACGATAACAAAACAGGCATCATTTTCTGGGATATCCCCTACGCTCCAGGCAAGCTGGAAGTTGTGGGTATGAACAAAGCCGGAAAAGAAATTAGTCAGTATGCCATCCAATCGTCGGGCAAGCCAAGTGCAATAAAAATTCTTTCTGAAGCACAAACTGTTAAAAAAGGGGGTCTTGCCCAGATGGTTGTGCAAGTGGTTGATGCGCACGGCATACCAGTAATGTTATCTGACGATAAAATCACCTGTCAAATTCTAGGCGATGCACGGTTGTTAGGTTTGGAAGCAAGCAACAACGAGGATATGTCGGATTATACTGACAACAAACATCGTGTATATCACGGAAGGTTAATTGCATACATCAAAGTGGGTGATGAAAAAGGAGAGCTTGTTGTGAAATTCTCTGCCAATTGGTTAAAGTCGGCAGAGTCGAAGATTATAGTAGAATAAAACAAATTATTTACGGATGAAATCTGCAACTCATTTTCAATAAATTAATGAGAATGCCCAGCGTAGATGTTTTAGCCTCAAATACAATACAATATAATATACCTAATCGTCCACCTCAATTCCGTAATAATCCACTACATAAATTATCGCATAGTATAAATTTGTTGCAGCACAAGCAATGGTCGTGTCTGCATTAAAACCAAAAAGATGAAAAAAATAAATTTCCTTTTTGTATTTGTAATTGTCTTTTCAAATATGGCCTGTGTATCAAAGCAATCGGACAAACCATTTGCCAAAGGCGAATTCAAAACTTGGGCACAAACACCACCCATGGGCTGGAACAGCTGGGACTGCTACGGGCCTACCGTTGAAGAACATGAGGTAAAAGCCAACGC
>JBARUM010000735.1:0-6953 GCA_049645725.1 Maribacter sp. | reverse complement strand
TTTTCATATGTATGGTATCATTGGTTCTGCAGTAACCCTAGGCATAATTGGCCTCCTTTTGATGAAAAAATCGGGATTAAAAAATATTGAAGGAAAAAACATAGCATTACCTCCGAAGGATAAAAGCATTACCCGTTACATAGTTGGGGGTACAATTTTTGGATTGGGCTGGGCACTTGCAGGAGCTTGTCCAGGACCTATGTATGTTTTGCTAGGCGCCGGCTTTTACTCTATTTCCATAGTTATTATAGCTGCCCTACTTGGAACGTTTACCTATGGTCTTTTAAAAGATAAATTACCTCATTGATTTGAGGAAATCTTGGACTTCTAAAATTAAATGGATAATCCTATATAACGAAGTCAGGTAATTTGAATTATACAATTTCAGCGCTTAAACCGGCTTGAAGTAGACGGGAGCACTTAGGTTTTAAATCATTATACTCCCCTGTTTTAACAGTACATTTTCCCTTGTAATGTACAATTAAAGAACATTGTTCTGCTTGTTCTGCACTATGGTCACAAACCGAAATTAATGTTTCAATAACATGGTCAAAAGTATTAACCTCATCATTGAAAAGTACAATTTCGTTCTGTTTTACGGTCTCTTCATCTAACAAGACCTGTTCTGTAATTTCTTCTTTAGTACTCATTTCCCTACGCTTATTACCTTCTAAAATACATATTTTGCTGCAACCCAATTATTTTTTTCAAGATTTTTTTCAAATTTTAACTTCATATTCTCACAGACTTTATTGATTAAATTCAAGTCTTGAACATAAAATCCGCTAAGCAACAATGTGCCTTTAGGTCTTAGACATTTAGCATAAACAGGAATATCCCTTATAAGTATATTACGGTTTATGTTTGCTATTATCATATCATATTTTCGCTTACCCAATAAAGTTGCATCGCCTTCATAAACATCTATAAAACCCAAACCGTTTCTAGTTACGTTTTCCTTTGCGTTTAAATAGCACCAGTTGTCAATATCAATAGCCTCTACCGGTCTAGCTCCTCTCATCGCGCATAGTATAGCGAGAACTCCTGTTCCACAACCCATATCCAAAACAGATTTTTCATCGCATTCCAATTCTAAAATATGCTGTAACATCATGTGTGTAGTCTCATGATGCCCCGTACCAAAACTCATTTTGGGCTCAATAACAATATCATAGTCACTATTTTGTTTTTCATGGAAAGGTGCACGAACAACACAAAGCCCGTTAACAATAATAGGTTGAAAGTTTTCCTCCCAAGTAGCATTCCAGTTTTCTTGCTCAATTTCTTTATAATCATACTCGATTTCAAATCTATTGTTTGTTAGCAACCCCACATTATTGATAAGGTTTGCAGACCAATCTTCTTTTTGGATATACGCCAATACCTCTTCCTCCTCCTCTACGAAGCTTTCAAATCCTATCTCGCCCAATTCTGCTATTAGTATGTCCGCCCCAGGTTGCATTGGAGATATCTTAAAACGATATTCTAAATAGATTATAGCACTCATAAATTCCAATTAAAAAGGGTATTTATAAATACCCTTTTTATATATCCAATATATTACTTCTAGCCTTAAATAGCGTTTATGATGGCAATAAAATCATCAGCCACCAAAGAAGCGCCACCGATTAAACCTCCGTCAACGTCTGGCTTCGAAAATATCTCTTCCGCGTTTCCGGGTTTCACACTTCCCCCATAAAGGATAGACACATTGGCGGCAATAGAATTATCATAAGCTTCACTAATAGTTTTTCTAATAAAGGCGTGCATTTCCTGAGCTTGCTCGGGTGAAGCAGTTTCTCCCGTACCAATAGCCCAGACTGGTTCATAAGCCAATATTATTTTGGACCAAACCGAGGAATCTAATGAAAATAGCGCATTTTTCAATTGACGCTCTACCACTTTGAAGTGATTGCCAGATTTACGGTCTTCCAACTCCTCGCCAAAACAAAACATGACCCGTATGCCTTTATCCAAGGCAGCAACTACTTTTTTTGCTAAAATATCATCGGTCTCCCCAAAGTATGCCCTTCTCTCAGAATGACCAATAATGGCGGTATTTACCCCAATATTCAATAACATATCTCCTGAAATCTCTCCGGTATAGGCGCCACTTTCAGCAAAATGCATATTCTGGGCAATAACCTCAATCTTAGATGCTTCCAGGTGGCGAACGGCACTGGTCAGGTTAACATAGGTTGGAGCTACCATTACTTCTGCATTTGTATCCGGAAGTTTTGCAGATAATTCAGATAACAAAACTTCCGTTTGCTCTAAATTTTTATTCATTTTCCAGTTCCCTGCTACTATTGTACTTCTCATATGTTTGTTTTAATTTCTTTTAATCAAATTGTAAATTATCCAAATCGTTATAATGCACCTTTTGGGTAATTGTTCCTTTTTTCAGAACCAATACCCCCGGATTTGATCTAACAATAGTCTTTAAAGTAGTCTCATCCGTGAAATAAAAATCGAAGTTCAATTTGTACTCATTGATAAGAACATCGGTTTGATCTGACCCAGAGGCAGACATCCCAATCACCTTATATCCCTTTTCAATAGCATAATCAGTAATAATTTTTATTTCGCCGAAAACATCCTCATCAGATTTTCGGAGGTCATAAGCTATTACGGCAACTAACTTCGGTTCCTGTAATAATGAGGCAGTATAATCTTCCCCTTCTTGCTCTATGGTAAAATCGTGTATTGGAGGCTCATAGCCCTTTTGAATTTCTTTTGTTTCAACTCCTATGAATTCTCCGTCTACGGTAGGGTAATCACCATTAGTCACAATAATGTCTTCCTTACCATTAACATTAAATTTCCAAGCATATTCAAAAACAGCTTTTGGGGCACCTTCAGGAACGCCCATACCCTCCTCTATATTTTTTCCGACTTCATAAGGCCTAAAATCAATAACTGGAAGATGGTTCAGTACATAATAAACATAGACGATAGAAAGCGCTATTGAAAAAAGTAAAATCACCTTAGTAACGAAAGGCCTAAATAATGGAACAATATACTTTTGACCAAAGAATAACAGCAGAATTAACACTAACAAAACCACATCTTTAGTAAAAGATTCCCATGGAGTCAATTTTATGGCATCCCCAAAACAACCACAATCCGTTACCTTGTTGAAATAGGCAGAATAAAAGGTTAAAAATGTAAAAAATACAATCATGCCCAAAAGGCTCCAAATAGTAAACTTCACTTTAATACCTAGAATGAGCAGTACCCCCAACAATACTTCCAGAATAACAACGGTTATGGAGATAGCCAGGGCATATGGTACAAAAACTGGTAAATCTAAGACGCCTTGACTAAAATATTCTTCAAGTTTAAATGAGAAACCTACCGGATCATTAAGTTTTATGAATCCGCTGATTATAAATAGGATTCCAACAAATATTCTAACAACACCAATTAAATATCGCATTCCCAGTTAAGATTTTGTTCCTAATTTCATATGAATCAAAGCAAACACGGCATAATTTACCATGTCTTGATAATTGGCATCAATACCTTCACTTACTAAGGTTTTGCCTTTGTTATTCTCTATGGTCTTTACACGGAGTAACTTTTGAAGAATTAAGTCCGTTAGAGAACTTACCCTCATATCCCTCCATGCCTCTCCATAGTCATGGTTTTTATTTAGCATGAGCTCTTTTGTAATAGCAATATGTTTATCATAAAGCTCCATTGCTTTTTCCGGCATTAAATCAGGTTGATCAACGACCCCAAGTTCCAATTGAATCAAAGCCATGACGGAATAGTTTATAATACCTATAAACTCCGATTTCTCGTCTTCATCTATCTTTCTAATATCGTTTTCCTGAAGACCCCTGATGCGCTGGGCTTTTATAAAAATCTGATCGGTAAGGGAAGGTAGCCTAAGAATTCGCCAGGCACAGCCATAATCCAACATTTTTTTCCGATAGAGATTTCGGCATACTTTGATGACCGCATCATATTGCCCCGCTGTTTCTTGCATGTAATTCTTTCTAATTTGTGTAAATTTCGCTTAAAATTTCGTAACCATCAAGGTTGGTGGTTCAAACTTGGAGATTGTCCTTGATTCAATTCATCATAAACCATGACCATCAACTGCAAAGGAACATTAGTAGACTTGACCCGACCCAAAGTCATGGGTATTTTGAACTGTACCCCGGATTCCTTTTTTGACGGTGGCAGGTTTATTGATGAAAACAGTTTTCTAAAACAGGTGGATGTAATGCTCAGGGAAGGTGCAACTTTTATTGACGTAGGCGCCTATAGCTCCAGACCTGGCGCGGAAGAAGTTTCAGAAGAACTAGAACTGAAGCGGATAGTCCCGGTTATAGAATTGATTTTGAAAAACTATCCCAAGACTATTTTATCCATTGATACGTTCCGGAGCAAAGTAGCCCAAGAATGTATAAATACGGGCGCATCTATAATCAATGATATTTCAGCAGGATTACGTGATAATGACATGCTTAGGACCGTAGCACGGTTGAAAGTTCCCTATATAATGATGCATATGCGCGGTACTCCTAAAACTATGCAGCGTCAAACCGATTATAAAAATCTTATTGAAGATATTCTTTATTTTTTCTCTCAGCGCCTTGCTGCGGCAAAGTCCTTACAAATTAAAGACCTTATAATCGACCCAGGGTTTGGGTTTGCTAAAACACTAGAGCAAAACTATGAACTCTTGCAGCAATTACAGGCTTTGAAACTGATTGAACATCCATTACTTGTAGGTATAAGTAGGAAATCAATGATTTATAAACTACTTGATACTACACCAGATGGAGCATTAAACGGAACTACTGCTTTGAATATGATTGCATTGCAAAAGGGAGCGCAAATTCTAAGGGTACATGACGTAAAAGAAGCAATGGAATGTGTGCGGCTACAACAGCAATTGATCGGTTAAGAAAACATCCATTTTCATTCATCAATTTTAGTTAATTTTACAAAAACAGCTGCGATTGGATTTTTTGAATTTTATTGATTTTAAGATTACGGATATTCTGGATATCGTATTAGTAGCTGTCCTACTCTATTATATTTACAAGTTAGTAAGAGGTTCAGTAGCTATCAATATTTTCATAGGTATTGTTATCATTTGGGCGTTCTGGAAACTTACGGAGTTATTGGGAATGGAAATGATCAGTAGTATGGTAGGAGCCTTTATGCAGGTTGGACTGATTGCACTTATCATTGTTTTTCAGCAGGAAATACGAAAATTTCTTTTAATGATCGGTTCTACCAATTTTGCAAACAAAAGAAATTTTATCAAACACTTTAAATTTCTTAGACAAGAAGGTATTGTAACCAATATTGATGTTGATGCCATTTTAAGGGCTTGCGAGAAAATGGCAAGTACCAAAACAGGAGCAATTTTAGTGATTGAACGTAATAACTCACTAGATTTTATTAAAAATTCCGGTGACCGAATGAATATAGAAATTACCCAACCTATTATTGAAAGTATTTTTTATAAGAATAGTCCACTACATGATGGGGCGGCAGTAATCGTAAATAACTACATTGTTGCTACGCGTGTTATTCTTCCTGTATCCAACGAACGTAATATTCCGTTGCGTTTTGGTTTGCGTCACAGAGCCGCGGTGGGAATTACCGAGAAAACAGATGCATTAAGTATTGTTGTAAGTGAGGAGACCGGACTTATTTCATATATAAAGAACGGTGAATTTGTTTTATATGAATCAATTCCGCAATTGGCGACCATGTTAAAACAAGATTTGATTTAAATGAATTGTAAGAACTGTAACGACCAACTACGAACAGATTACAGTTTTTGTCCGAGTTGCTGGGCAAAGGTGATTCGAAATTAACTTACTATTCGCAACCTTTGGTTTGATGTTACCTAAAGGTACTATAATTTGGATAACACGTTTCTCAAAACATTATTGCATCTATTAATCAAACCCGAAATAGTTGTTGATGGTTATATTGGCGGAATACGAAAAAAATACCTGAATCCCATCAGCTATGGGAATTACACTTACACTATCGGGTTTTTTGGTCATTCTAATGAAGAAAAAGTCAAGTCAAATTGATTTTGACCTTTTTGATACCGGTAGGGCTTCATCCAATATGCAACCGGTATTCGATTTTACAGCTGACTATCAAGCAATATTGTTTTTGTTATACATCCCGTTGATGGCTGCCGCAAGTTGGTTGGCTTATGACAAAGTGATGTATAATTTCACAAAGATACTCACAATCTTCATTTACATTTTGGCTCAGTGGAGTATTTTCACCTTTCTACGATTCATGCCAATTTTTGACCTTTTCTACTGAAAACTATGTAAAACTTGTATTTCCACTAGTGGTTATCATGTACCTATATACAGGCTGGGTAATTAAAAGGGATAGATTTTATTGCGAGAATATTGGTATTCTATACTTTGTTTACACTGCAATATTTTGCTATGTCATTACTAATACCCATTTTTATGATTTTAACCGGTCACATAAATTTACAAGATTGGATACCTAAAAATAGCTAAGCCACCTCCTCTGCTAAAAATTGCGCTTGGTAGAGATTACTGTAGTAACCTCTTTTTTTAAGTAGTTGTTTATGTGTTCCGATTTCAACAATTTCACCGGCATCCATAACAATGATTTTATCGGCCTTTTTTATGGTAGCTAATCTATGGGCTATTACAATGGAAGTTCTTCCCTCGGTTATTTTTTCTGTGGCACGTTGTATCAATTGTTCGGAATAGGTATCTACCGAGGAGGTTGCCTCATCCAGGACCAAGATACTTGGGTTACTCACATACGCCCTTAAAAAGGCAATTAACTGTCGTTGTCCACTAGAAAGCATACTTCCCCTTTCTTTAACATTGTACTCGTACCCGCCAGGAAGACTGCTGATAAATTCATCCACACCAATAGCTTTGGCAGCCTTTTCAATATCAGCGATTCCTATGGAT
>JBARUM010000734.1:0-2754 GCA_049645725.1 Maribacter sp. | reverse complement strand
GGGCAGTAGGTCATGGTTACAAATTAAGCGAATATGCGCATGGTAGTTTCTTTAATTGGAAAGGTCAATTCTATCATATTTGGTGTCGTTATATTAGAGATGGCTACAAATATCGTGAGTCGATGATAACTTATTGCCATATGGACGACAACGGAAAAATTGTAACGGATACCGAGTTTCTGGATCAACATTTTAGTAATGGCGTGGGTCAATATCAGGCTTCCTGGAATAAGATTGAAGCGGAGTGGTTTTACGAAGTTTCAGAAGGAATCCGCAAAAGAGGAACTAAAGAAAAGGGCTTTGTGCTTACTAATATAAAAGATGGTAATTACATCAAATTTGCCAATGTAACCTTTGAAAAAAAGTATGAAAATATAGTGCTGCAGGCTGCACTCAATAGTGGAAAAGGAACATTGGAAATTAGAACGGGTAGTCCAAAGGGGATAAGCATTGGGAAAGTTAATTTGACCTCGAACAAAAGTATGGATGAATTTTCAGAAATTAAATGCAAAATTAAAACAACCCTAGGAAAGGAAGATATCTACATAATTTTCAAAGGAAATAAGGAGAGTACCCTAAAGTTAGATTGGATAAAATTTTTAAAAAAAACGAGTTGATATAAATATACTATAATGAATAAACCATACAACAAAACACATAGCTATTTGATCGTTTTGGCTTTCAGCTTTTATACAGTCTTGTATTCTTGTGGAAATAGTAAGAAAAGCGACGCACCTAAAATAGAAAAGAATTCTGTTGCGGCCATTGATGCCGAAATCAAAAAAGAGCCACTCACTTTTCTGGATATTGAAGAGCTAAGGGCGGTCAAAATGGCAATTGAAAATGGTTCTGACGTATACAGTGCATCCTATGGGTCATTAATTAAAGAAGCCGAGGATGCGTTAAACGAAGGTCCCTTTAGCGTAACAGATAAAACACAGATACCACCAAGTGGCGATAAAAGGGATTATATGAGCATAGGGGTATACTGGTGGCCAGATCTTGAAAAATCAAATGGGTTACCATGGATACGAAAGGACGGGGAATTTAATCCTATAACGCGTGGAGAGCATCTAGATTTAGACCGAAAAGGTAAACTGTTTTATAATACCTATAGGTTGGCATTTGCTCACTTTTTAACAGGTGAAGATAAATATGCCAGTAAAGCGATAGAACTTTTAAAAGTTTGGTTTTTAAACACAGAAACAATGATGAAACCAAATTTAAACTATGCCCAAGGTATTCCAGGGATAACCGATGGCAGAGGTATCGGGATTATTGAATTTACAGGGATTATAGATATTTTGAACGCCATAGAACTTTTGGAATTAAACAGTTCTATGGGTAGCAGTACAAGTAAAGGTTTAAGAAAATGGCTAGAGAATTATCTGGATTGGTTGCAACATAGCGAAAATGGTGTAGCAGAAAGAGACTGGAGGAATAATCATGGTACTTGGTATGACGTTCAAGTAGTATCCTTATTATTGTTTTTCGATAGAAATGATGAAGCTGAAAAAATTCTAGAAACCTTTTCCAAAGAAAGAATCAGAAGTCAAATAGAAGAAGATGGAACATTACCTCTTGAACTTGAAAGAACAAGAACTCTTCACTACAGTGCCTTCAATTTACAAGCATTTACCTATTTAGCATTTTTCGGAAAAAAAGTGAACGTTGATCTATGGAATTACCGTCCTGAAGGAGCAGGAGGTATTCAGGATGCCTATAGTTTCTTGTATCCTTATGTAATTGCTGAAAAAGAGTGGGTATATCCTGAAATCTCCGGTGTGGACAGTGGTAATGAATATCTAAAAAAAGTATTTCTAATGGCGGGTAAAATGTTTGACAAACCCGAATATGTTAAGGTGGGAATGAGTATGAATAATTTAGATGATTTTGAAATTTTAAGCTATTCATTTTAATAATAAGGAACATTAAGGAGCTGTAGGGTTTCTAAAACTAGAATTGAATTCAAATAATATATAAGGAATGAAAATTAACAATTCAGATAAGACACTAAAAATAAATTTGACATTGTACGGACTAGCAATATTATGTTTGATCCTTGCTAACCCAACATTTGCCCAAGAAGCAGCTGTGCCTGAAATACTGGTGAACAAAAAAGTAAACAAAGAACATTTTTTACCAGATTTTTCATATGCAGGTTTCCACTTTGGAGAAAAGGAAACCCCTATTGACTTTGACCACACCATTAACGTAACTGATTTTGGAGCAAAACCCAATGACGATATTGATGATAGCAAAGCTTTAATGGATGCGCTCAAAAAAGCGGATGAATTGGACGGCTATGTATCCGTACAAATCCCTGCTGGAAAATTCAATATTAGCAAAATTATTTATATCAATCGCAGTAAAACGGTTTTAAGGGGTGTAGGTTCCGGTGAAGGAGGTACTTTATTATATTTCCAGAGAGGTCTGCGTTTTGTTGAAGATCCTCCAGAGCACGAAGAGTTGATGGAATATCTTACAAGATTTGACAAAAAACAAAGAGAACCTGAAAATGGTGTTGATAATACCTTCTCGCAATACTCATGGTCCGGTGGTTTTATTTGGGTGGCGAAAAAAGGGAAGTTCTATAAATCCTATAATATTCCAGAATACAATCAACCTATAAACACATTTGCAAATGCGTTTTCCGGCACACAAGGTGGTTTTAAAATTGAAGTTGACGACACTTCAGAGGTTAAGGTAGGAGAAACATATAGATTATGCTGGTTCAATAAAGATGGAAAAGAG
>JBARUM010000733.1:0-4698 GCA_049645725.1 Maribacter sp. | reverse complement strand
AATAAAGATCATCCAACGTGGTATTCAAAACGTTGCTAATATTATTATTTGTAAAGCTTTTTAAATCCCCACTAAAAAAATTATCAGCTTCAAATACAGCTTCATCGAAAATTAATTCCCCTCCGCCACTGTTGATTCTTTTTACAATTTTCGTTGGTCGTGGTTCTAGCGGGTCACCAATTATTTCCAATGCGGATAATTTAGGTTGATTTACAGTTGCTGAAAACTCAAGATTCAGAAGACCGTCCGTAACATTCACTTCATAGGTCTTAATTACCGCTGTCATAGCACCTACTTCAGCGTTAATGTCATAACTATCTAGAATTTGATTCCCTTCCAATAGCGCATCGAATACTCTTTTACCGGTACCATATGCTCCCCCCGAGGTTGCTCCAAACCATATTTCCGCAAAATGAAGGTTTATTACATACTTACCGTTTGATACGGGTATGTCATAACCAAAAGACCCAAGGTTTGTTGCAGTACTTCTTTCCGAAAGGTAAAGTTCATCTCTTTCAGAGTCTTTTATATCAGAAATATTACTATTTGCGAATGATTTACCATTTCCAGTAAAATAGCTGTCAGCCTCAAAAACGTCTTGACCAAAGGATAATTTTTCTCCTCCACAATTAATTTTCAATTCAAACAACTCTGAACTAGTATTATTTTGTCCGTAGAGCAGTTCTGAGAAAAAAAGCATTAAAACCACTGTAATTTTAAGCGTAAATTGAAAATTTATTTTTGGGGACATAAGAGGAAACTTTAAATCAAAAAGTAATTAAAAGTTTTTATCCTCCCAAATGATACCAATAAGTTTCCTGGATTTTAATGATATGAGATAATATTAGTGGCTATTTTGTTAATTCTTTAAAAAACCCAATCAGACCAGAGAGGTAATTCATCAATCGTTTAGCTTAAGAACAGCCATAAACGCTTCTTGCGGAATTTCAACATTACCTACTTGACGCATCCTTTTCTTTCCTTTTTTCTGTTTTTCCAATAATTTTCTCTTTCTGGAAATATCTCCACCGTAACATTTAGCGGTTACATCTTTTCGTAAGGCCTTTATGGTCTCCCTAGATATAATTTTGGAGCCAATGGCCGCTTGTATGGGAATATCAAACTGCTGTCTGGGTATCAGTTCTTTCAACTTCTCGCACATCTTTTTTCCAATGGTAGTGGCACTATCAAAATGTATTAAGGCAGAAAGTGCATCTACGGTTTGTGCGTTAAGTAAAATGTCTACCCGAACCAATTTGGAAGTGCGCATTCCAATGGGAGCGTAGTCAAAAGAGGCATATCCTCTGGAAACGGTTTTTAACCGATCATAAAAATCAAATACGATTTCCGCTAAGGGCATATCGAAAGTCAACTCAACACGTTCCGTTGTCAAATAGGTTTGGTTGGTAATCTGCCCTCTTTTCTCGATACAAAGAGACATTACGTTACCTACAAAATCAGACTTCGTAATAATTGTAGCCTTTATATAGGGTTCCTCCACACGGTCTATTGTAGAAGGGTCAGGTAAATCACTAGGGTTATTAACGATTAAAGGTGCCTCTGGGTCTTTTCTTGTAAATGCGTGGTAGCTAACGTTGGGAACCGTTGTTATTACGGTCATGTCAAATTCACGTTCCAAACGTTCTTGGATAATTTCCATATGCAACATTCCCAAAAATCCGCATCTGAAACCAAATCCTAGCGCAGCGCTACTCTCCGGAGCGAAAACCAACGAGGCATCGTTGAGCTGTAATTTTTCCATAGACGACCTTAGTTCCTCAAAATCCTCTGTATCCACTGGATAAATTCCTGCGAACACCATTGGCTTTACATCTTCAAAACCGGCTATCGCATTTTTGGTAGGTTCAGCAGAATCGGTAATCGTATCGCCCACTTTAACTTCACGTGCATCCTTAATACCTGTAATTAGATAGCCCACGTCACCGGCACTAATATGCTGTTTTGGATGTTGGGTCAATTTTAAAGTACCCACCTCATCGGCAAAATAGCTTTTATCAGTTGCAACGAATTTTATTTTTTGCCCCTTTTTTATTTGTCCGTGGATTACCCTGAAATAAGTTTCAACTCCTCTAAAGGGGTTGTAAACAGAGTCAAAAACCAAGGCCTGTAAAGGTTCGTCTAGATTGCCCTTTGGAGCCGGGATAGTTTCAATGATAGCGCTTAAAATCTCCTCGATACCAATACCGGTTTTTGCACTGGCCGGGATAACATCTTCAGCTTTGCATCCTAAAAGATCTACTATATCGTCCGTTACTTCCTCCGGATTGGCACTAGGTAAATCCACTTTGTTCAACACTGGGATGATTTCCAAATCATTTTCCAAGGCTAGATAAAGATTGGAAATGGTCTGCGCCTGTATACTCTGTGCGGCATCCACAACCAAAAGAGCACCTTCGCAAGCCGCTATGGAACGGGACACCTCATAGGAAAAATCTACATGTCCGGGGGTGTCAATCAGATTAAGCACGTACTTTTCACCTTTATAAATATAATCCATCTGGATAGCATGGCTTTTAATTGTAATACCACGCTCACGCTCCAGATCCATACTATCTAACAGCTGCTCCTTTTTCTCTCTTTCGGTGACCGAGCCGGTAAAATCCAATAGGCGATCTGCCAATGTACTTTTACCATGGTCTATATGGGCAATAATGCAAAAATTTCGAATATTCTTCATAGCAATAAGGGCAAATAAGAGTGCCTTTAAAATCCGTTAATGCGAATCTCATCAAAAGCAATTGCAAATATAATCTAATTTGTAGCGCTATTTTAAGCTGATTCATTCAAAATGAGACTGATTTTAGACTGATCGGAAGCCCTAATGGATTACATGTTTTGTAAAGAAAAGCCGTATTAATTTGTTAGATTTGATGTTCAACCCAAATGTAAAGTGAAGCCGTTATTACTTTTCCTCATAGTTATTTTCGGATTTTCCCAACAGGTATCCGGACAAACCTTTGAAATTTCTGGGCAAGTCCGCGATGAAAATAATGAAGTAATTCCTTTTGCATCAGTTTTTTTGTTGCAAATCCTAGATTCTTCCTTAGTTAAAGGAACCTCAGCCAATGAACTAGGGTCTTTTACCATTAAAAATATTAATCCAGATGTTTACTTTCTTAAAGCAAGCTATATTGGTAGGACTTCGAATAATTTGGCCATTGATATTTCTAAGGACACTAAAATAGGCACACTAATAATTGAGCAAAAAACGGAACAGCTTAATGAAGTGGTAGTTATAGCGAATAGGCCACAAGTAGATCGTAAGGCAGATCGTTTGGTTTTTAATGTAGAGAATACCGTTCTTTCCCAAAGCAGTTCTTGGGATATTTTACAGCAGACTCCCGGCGTCATTACAATGCGAGACGAACTTCAAATACGTAACCAAGCGGCTGTTGTTTATATAAATGATCGTAAAGTGCAATTATCGGCTGAAGAGATTCGTAGTTTGTTGGAGAATTACCAAGGTGAGAATATTAAGTCTGTTGAGGTTATACCCAATCCGCCTGCAAAATATGATGCGGAAGGAGGGGCGGTACTTAATATCATTACTAGTAAAAACATTTCTTTAGGCTACAAGGGTAATGTTAACGGTAATTATACGCAAGCGATTTTTCCTAAATATAGTTTTGGCACTTCACATTTTTATAAAACGGAGAAATTAAATCTAAATGCCAGTTATTCCTACACGCCAAGAAAAGACTTTAGAGATTCACAAAATGAAACCAACTTTATAAATGGTAGTGATGTTTTTTCACGATGGGATACCGATTTTGATAAAACGAATAGGTTTAGGACCCACAATGCCGGTCTTGTTCTTGACTATGAATTTAATGACAGGAATGAACTTAATTTGACAACCAATGCACAACTATCTCCTGTTAGAACGTATGACAACTTTCAAAACACAGAGATTAGTGGCGCATCGGGAGTTTTGGATTCGACCTTTACTACATCTAGCTTTTTGGATGAATCCAAGAATAATATTTCGGGCGACCTAACTTTTAAGCATCGATTTAAAGAAAATGGGGCATTGAGCTTTAATGCGCATTATACACATTTTGATTTGACCAGAACTCAAGAAGCAAGCTCTAATTATTTTCGACCCAACAGAACCTTTATTCGAGATTTTAATTTTTTTACAGAGGCAAATCAGGATATAGAGATTATTACGGCACAAATGGATTATGCCAACTTTCTTGGAACCGTAAGTATTGAAACAGGTCTTAAAGGTTCTTTTATAGGTTCGGAGAGCATGTTGGATTATTTTGATGCTAATAATGGAATATTTCTAGACCCTAATCTTTCTGATAACTATTTATACGATGAGAATGTCTATGCGGCTTATCTAAGCCTTTCCAAAGATTGGGAAAAATGGAGTTTAAAAACCGGCTTAAGAGGGGAGCATACCCAAAGCTCGGGAACCTCCGTTGCCCTATCCACAATTAATAAATTGGAGTACTTTGAGCTGTTTCCTTCTTTTTATCTTTTGCACAATATTAATAAGAACCACAGTGTAGCTTTTGACTATTCCAGAAAACTTATTAGACCTAGGTATGAGGATTTAAACCCTTTTAGAACCTTTATAAATGAAAATATTTTCTCTGAGGGAAACCCTAATCTGTTGCCTAGCTTTAGCAACAACTTTAATCTGAACTATACCTTAAAACAGGAATTTTT
>JBARUM010000732.1:0-6162 GCA_049645725.1 Maribacter sp. | reverse complement strand
AAGATTCCATCCCGAAGGAACTTGATTGGGATTTATGGTTGGGTAAAGCTGAAAAAAGAGATTATAACAATTCCTACCTCCCGTTCAAATGGCGCGGCTTCTGGGATTTTGGAACAGGTGCGCTAGGAGATATGGGCTGCCACATTATGGAAACTCCATTTGGGGTTTTAGATTTAGGCTACCCCACTGAAGCAGAAGCTAGCTGCACCACCAACTGGATAGGCGATTTTGTAGAAGCCGATTATAGCGAATCATGTCCTGCTTCTTCCATTGTAAGATTAAAATTCAATACTCAGGAACATGGTGATATCGCCCTTAACTGGTATGATGGCGGATTGCTGCCCGATTTACCGGATGAGCTGAAAACAGGTGAAACTATTGGTGCCAACGGTGGAGGCAGTATTTTTTACGGTACGCGTGGTATTTTAGTTTGTGATGTCTATTCCCGCAATGCAAGATTACTACCATCCCAAACGATGGAATTACTAAATAAGCCATCACCATCCCTACCTCGGATAGAAGGTGATGTAGACGGTCACCAGAGGAATTTTGTAGAAGGATGTTTGAACGGTACGGAAACCTCGTCTGACTTTGAACGTTCCGGACCTCTTACCGAAGCTGTTCTTATGGGAAATTTGGCCATAAAAGCTTTTCAGTACAAAAAACTAAAAGAAGGAAAAAAAATAGGAGACTGGGATCCGTTTGAATATCCGGGAAGGAGAAAAATTTTTTGGGACGGTGCTAATATGAAAGTTACCAATTGGGATATGGCAAACGAATGGGTAAAAGGTAACTACCGGAAAGGTTGGGAATTGAGCTGATTTTGATATACTTAGAACTTCTATTGTGCAAAAATATATTTACTCTTATTTCAATTTGTTGCTAAATACTTTACAAGAATAATTTCATAAATGGATTACCTATCATCAACATATTTTTTTGATTACGAAAGCGAAGAAATTCAAGAACTTGTATCAGAATATAAAAAACCCTTCCTTTCTGCAAAAGAAAAAACCAAACTTCTTTATCTTAAAATACGAGATTCTTGGAGATACCACCCTTATACCTTAAGTTTCTCAAGGGAAAATTATAAAGCAAGTGTCATTTCAAAAAAAACCAAAGGGCACTGCGTGGATAAATCAATACTATTAATAGCCTGTCTGCGTGCTTTGGGAATCCCTGCAAGAATTCATTTGGCAAAAGTCAAGAATCATATTGGGGTTGAAAGGTTAATTGAAAAATTCGGGTCCAACGAACTAACAAACCATGGAATGGTGAATGTTCTTTTAAATGGTAAGTGGGTTAAACTATCCCCTGCTTTTAATGCATCTATGTGTAAAATGTTCAATGTTGAACCTTTGGATTTTGATGGAGAAAAAGATTCAGTTTTGCAGGAGTTTAATAAAGAAGGGGATTTATTTATGGAATATATTGAAGACTATGGGCATTTTAAAGATGTACCTGTAGAATTCATTTTTAAAAATGTCAGGGAACATTATCCGCACATTTTTGATAATGGCTCTAATCAAACAGAATTTGAATTATAACAAGAAAAACAGCTATGAAAAAACAAAAATCATTTTTATATTTTTTTACAATAAGCATTTTATTACTTGCCGCTTGCTCCAATCCACAGAAACAGTCCGCCACACTACTTATTCATGGTGGTCCTATTTACACGGTGGACTCCGCACAAACTATGGTGGAAGCAGTAGCCACTAGTGGCAATACCATACTTTTTGCCGGGACATTGGCAGAAGCGGAGCAATTCAAAACCGAACAAACTCAAGTCATAGATTTAAAGGGCAAAACCATGACCCCGGGGTTAATAGAAGGGCATGGACATTTTATGGGACTAGGTTATAACGAATTGAACCTAGATTTGATGGGCACTACTAGCTATCAGGAAATTGTAGATGCGGTGGCTGAAGAAGTAAAAAAAGTAGCTCCGGGTGAATGGATTACCGGAAGAGGATGGCATCAAAGCAAATGGGACGTAATGCCTGCCGATACCGTACATGGCTTTCAAACTCATTACAAGCTCAGTCAAGTTTCTCCAGATAATCCAGTGTATTTAAGGCATGCTAGTGGTCATGCCGGTTTCGCCAATGCAAAGGCAATGGAAATCGCAGGTTTGGAAATCCTGTCCAAAGATGGTATCAATAAATTTGAGGTTGAAGGCGGTGAAGTTATGCGAGATCAACTAGGAAGGCCAACTGGTATTTTCAACGAACGCGCAATGACCCTTATTACCCAACATATTCCTGAAACTACCCCGGAAAAAAACGCCAAAGCGTTCGAACTGGCAGTAGCCGCTTGTCACAGAAATGGAATTACGGGTTTTCATGATGCCGGTATTGGCAAGGAGACGATTGAACTTTATGAAAGCATGAAAACTGCGGATAAAATGAAAATCCGCATGTATGCAATGCTTACGGGATGGGACAAGGATTTACTAAAAGAATGGTATGCCAAAGGGCCCATGGTTGACCCGGACAATTTGGTCACCATCCGCTCCGTGAAATTAAATTGTGACGGTGCTTTAGGCTCTCGAGGTGCTTGGCTCTTGGAGTCCTATACGGATAGACCAGGGCATTTTGGCCATGAAACATTACCGATGGAATTTGTAAAAGAAACAGCCTTAAACGGATTACGAAAGGGCTTCCAGATATGTTCGCACGCCATCGGAGATCGCGCCAATCAGGAAATACTGGACCGTTATGAAGCCGCCTTCACCGAACTGCCAAATTTAACTTCCGATCATCGATTTCGAATTGAACATGCCCAGCATTTACACCCAGATGATATTCCGCGTTTTGCGGAGCTAGGTGTTATCCCGGCCATGCAAGCAGTCCATATGTCTTCAGATAGACCATGGGCTATTGACCGGTTGGGCGAAAAACGTATCAAAGAAGGAGCGTACATGTGGCAAGCCTTACTAAAAAGTGGTATCCCCATTGTTAATGGAACAGATGTTCCGGTGGAACCATTAAACCCTATCGCTAGTTTTTATGCCAGCGTAAGCAGAAAGACATTAAAAGGTACTCCAGAGGGAGGTTACGAGCCAGACCAAAAAATGACGCGGGAACAGGCCTTAAAGTCTTACACTTTGGATGCTGCTTACGGTGCTTTTGAAGAGGATATAAAGGGCTCTATCAGCGTGGGTAAACTAGCGGATTTCACCATCTACGATCAGGATATCATGGAAGTTCCCGAGCAGGAACTCCTAAAAACGGAGATAGCTATGACCATTTTTGATGGTAAGGTGGTGTATACCAAATAAGACTAGATTATTATCAACGATATGTTTTAAGCTTTTTTAACCAAAATGCTTTTTCCATTTCATTTTTTGAAAGTCGAATAGCAGCTTCTAGGGTTTCTTTTGCGCCTTTGGGATTATTTAAATCATCAAGCAATTCTGCTTTTATAGCCCAGTAGAGGGCAATGCTAGTAAAATCAGGGTCGTTTTCAAAAGAAATTAGTTTTCCTAAAGCCTTTTGTGCGCCATATACTTTATGATAGGCGACAATACTATTCAATACAATTAGAGGTGAAGATTGTCTATAAAGCTGAATAACATAGAAATTTAGAATGCTTTTCCAATCCGTATCGCCATAAGTTTTCGCAACGCAATGGTAATAGGAACGTACCGCTTCTAGGTGATAATTAGAAGGTTTATGGTCTAAAGTTTCTGAGTTTTCTAAATGTGAGATTCCTATTTGTATAAGCTCTTTATTATACTTTGACCGATCCTGATGTTCCAAATCTACTAATTCTCCCAGCTCATTAATCCGAGCGTCAAATCTAGAGGCGTGAAAACACATCAAGGCTATTAACGCCTCCAAATTTGGATGCTGGCAATATTTGTTTTCCTTTAATAAAAGGGCCAAACGCAAAGCTTCATAACAAAAATCCCTCTTAATAAGGTTGGCGCCGGAGGTAGCCGAGTAGCCCTCCGAAAAAAGTAAATACACCACACGTAAGACAACGAACAGACGGGTCTGTAATCCCATTTGTACGGGCGATATTTCTGGATTTACCTCCGCTCTGAATTTTCTTTTGGCACGGGTAAAAGATTTTGCAACAGTTTCTTCCTTTTTTAAGAGTGCCGATGCAATTTCCTTATTACTGAAACCGCCGATCAGCTTAAGGCTCAAAATAATTTGATACTCTTGTGATAACGATGGATGGCAACAAGCAAAGATCATCCTCAACTGACTATCAAAAACAGTATTGTCTAGATAGAGTTCAACTTCATCCAATTTTTGACTTCTTAATTGAACTTCTGTATCGTTCAAGTAACGAACTTTTTGGGTTCTTCTTAGATTATCAATCATTGCGTTATTGGCAACACGATACAACCATGCTGTAGGATTCTTAGGAATCTCATCAAAGGACCATATTTTCATAGCCTTTAAAAAGGTATCCTGTAGCACATCTTCTATTAGCTCTAAAAAAGAAACCCCATATTTGTGGCTTAGTATAGCTACTAGTTTGCCATATTCATTTCTGAATAAATGTTCAACATCTTTATTTGGGAGGCGCAATGACATGTTTAAAAATCACAAAGCCTTATTATTATTGGACCCTGCAAATCTTTTTTTGGCTTAGTGACTTTCCATGGTCATAATCTCACGAACCTCTACGTTACTGCCCTCATAATCAAAAATGGGACATCCTTTTGAAATTTCGACAGCCTCATCCATAGAGTCTGCAGATACAATAAGATAACCTCCCACAACTTCTGCTCCTTCCGCAAAAGGTCCGTTGGTTACAATTTCGCCCTTGTTTTTGACTACTTTGCCCTCTTGGGACAAAGGTTCTCCGTCTACAAGTTTTCCTTTTTCCTGTAATCCACCCATCCATTGTCCCCAAACCTGCATGTGAGCTTGTTTCTCCTCTGGCGAAAGTTTTGCAAATGTTTCCTCGCCCCCTCTAAATAAATACAAAAAATTACTCATTGGTTTTGTTTTATGTCCGCCATGGCGAACTGATTATTATTCGTTTTCACTATAATGACGAACGACTAACAAAAAATAGGACAATTTGTGTGAAAATATTTCAGATATTTTTTGGAGTAAACGTTCAAACAACCAACAGATCATTTTACACCACGGCCGAAATATCCACGGCAACCTTTAATGCGCTTTTACCGCTTCCATACACCACTCCTTTAAGTGGCGGCACATCGTAATAGTCCCTACCCCAACCTACAACAATATGTTGGTCCGCAGGAATCTGGTTGTTAGTGGGGTCAAAGTCTACCCATCCAAAACCAGGGATATAAACGGCAAACCAGGCATGTGAGGCATCCGCACCAACTAATTTTTTCTTGCCCTCGGGCGGAAGGGTCTCTATATACCCACTAATATATCTTGCAGGTAATCCCATTGATCTAATACACGCAATGGCAATTTGTGCAAAATCTTGACAAACTCCCTTTTTCTCTTGCATCACCACTTCTATCGGGGTTGAAACGCTTGTGAAACCCGGGACAAACTTAAAATCGATATAAATACGTTGCATCAGTTCAAGAGCTGCCTCAAAAACCGATCTATCTTTACGAAAAGATTCTTCTGCATATTTTTTTATTAGACCCTCCGTGCTTCTAATAAAAATAGACTCCAAGACATACTGTTTTGCTTCCAAGGTTTCGAGCTGTGTGCCCCTAAGTCGCATTAGTGCTTCCTTTAAAGTAACACTTTTGCAGCTATCCGAATAAAAGGTATCCCTGTACCGGCAGTAATTACGTTCTACCCTACTTTTGTTTTTTACGACTAATTTTTTATGTTCCGTTTGTATGGAAAACCGGGTAATGTAATTTCCGAAAAAATCCAAACGCTCGGAAAGCTCGGTAGGTTCAGGAGATATATCAATCTTATAATCAAGCAATTTTTGCCCCATGGATTCCCTAGGCCGTAAAGTGGCTATGTTATGACAGTAGCTTACGGGAGCATTATAGATATATTCAGTGATATGGGTAACGTCGAAAATCATTCTTAAATTGGAAAAGATTGTGTTACCAATTGGTTTTGTTTATCCGTATGGTCAAAATAGGTTTTTGAAATTGACTGGGAAGTCTTGTGCAAAAGGTCGGATAGTTCTCCACATAATATTTCCAATTGCTCCCGGAGCACGTCATCATTTGACTCTGTACGAACC
>JBARUM010000731.1:0-2820 GCA_049645725.1 Maribacter sp. | reverse complement strand
TAGTATTTCCCTTTTTTCTCTTTATCGTCGGTACATCAATCGTATTTGCCTATAAGAATAAGAAAATTGATGCCGGGGTGTATAAAAAAATAACGATCAGAACACTAAAGCTCATTGGTTTAGGGCTTTTTCTTGGTGCTTTTTCCATAAGTTTTCCTTTTTTTAAGGATTGGGCGGATATTCGTTTTCCCGGTGTGCTCCAAAGAATTGGTATTGTATTCTTTTTTGCCGCTATATTATTTATAAATTTTAAATGGAGGACCCTTATTGGAATAACGGTAGTATTGCTAATAGGGTATTGGTTGTTAATGACTTTAGTTCCCGTTAACGGAATTGAATCTACTTTGGATAGGGCGCCTAATAATTTGGCCAACTGGTTAGATGTAAAGGTGTTCGGAACACACAATTATAAGGCCGATTATGATCCGGAAGGACTGTTGAGTACCATACCCTCTATCGCAAGTGCTCTGCTTGGAATTTTTACCGGGTTGATACTAACTTCCAAACAACCAAAAAAAGCCACTATTTTGATGGGTATAGGCGGAAGCCTTTTAATAATAGGGCATCTTTGGGATATCATATTCCCCATAAACAAAGCTTTATGGACGAGCAGTTTTGTTTTGGTTACGGCCGGATGGGCCAATTTGGCATTAGCATTAATTTATTATTTGACCGATGTAAAAAAGATGAAGTTCGGCAGTATATTCAGGTATGCAGGAGCGAATGCGATCATAGTTTACTTTTTATCCAGTTTCATCGCTAAAATTATGGGTCAAATCAAAGTTGGGGAGACCTCATTACACGGTTGGCTTTTTCAAAACATTTATGTGCACAATTTTATTTCTATGCAATTGTCTTCCTTACTATACGCCATAACGGTAGTTCTGTTTTACTGCTTTTTGGCATATTTCTTGTACCAAAGAAAGATATTCATAAAAGTATGATCATACGACAGTTGTTGCCATGCAAGTATTCTTTAGTTCTTGTTTTACTCTTTTTCCTTGGTATCCATTCTATTTTAGGACAGGAAGATTATCGCCACGGTTATATTGTAAAAACCAATAACGATACGCTCTTTGGACAGGTGAGTAATCGTAGACTTGGACCTTTTGGAGGTTTGCATAATAAGATAAAGTTTAAGGGCAAGGGCTTAAAAAAGCGGTATGCCCCTAAAAACTTAATAGCCTATGAAAAGGGAGATTCCATTTATAGAACACTAATGTTGGGCAGTAGTCCTCAATTTTTATTGTTAAAGTCAGAAGGTGCTGTTTCCCATTATTCCTATTACTTTGAACCAGACCCGGCATCAAGAATGATACTGGATATAGATTACCTTCAGAAAGGCAACGGACTATTAATACGTGCTACTCAAGGTGTTTTTGGACTTAAAAGGAAAAGGTTGGCATCATTTTTTAGTGACTGCCCTGAATTGGTTGAAAAAATTGAAAACAAAGAATATAAGTATGTTTTTCAAATAGTCGATTTTTACAATGATTGGATAGCCAATCGACAAAAATAGAAGAACGACCATGATACTATTATTTAGTTCAACAGATCTACCGCCAAAAAACGTATTAGGAACACCCTTGTGTTCCTGTTGTTTTGAGCCCAAAACGGGTTTTTATAGAGATGGTTTCTGTAAAACAGGAGAGGAAGATTATGGCACCCATGTAGTCTGTGCAGTTATTACGGACGAATTTTTAGCGTTCACTAAGTCCAAAGGAAACGATTTGTCCACCCCCATTCCACAGTGGCAGTTCCCAGGATTAAAGGCGGGTGATAAATGGTGTTTATGTATTATGCGTTGGTTGGAGGCTGAAAAAGCGGGTAAGGCTCCAAATATTGTATTGGAGGCTACCCATGAAAGGGCTTTGGAATACACATCAATAGCAATTTTAAAGCAATATCAGGTATAAATGGGAACTACGGCTTCTTTTTGAATACACCAATACGTTTTTAACAGATTTTTAATGTGACGTATAAGCGAACACATCTTTTTTTGTTTAATATTTGAATATAAATTATTAAACAAAAACAGGACTGCCTTGAAATTATTCTTTTTAAAACCCGCTAGCCTGCTGTGGCTTGTATGTTTTTTAACCACTAATACTTTATGTGCTCAGGTTTCCGGAGTCTTGTCTGGCGAAGTCAGTGATGTTGCTGGGCAACCGATAATGGGAGCTTCCGTTTTTTTGAACGGTACTCAAAAAGGAACCATCACCAATGAAAACGGACAGTATTTACTCGAGGATATTCTTCCTGCATCTTACAATCTAACAGTAAGTTATTTGGGTTTTGAGACGCAGACCAAATTCAACATATTGGTAAAGTCCAAAGGAAATCCGTCCTACAACTTTAAATTGGTAGAGGGCGCGGAGAATTTAGAGGAGGTCGTTGTTACCAACTCACAAATAGGAAGGCCAAAGGAAACGCCATTATCTACCCACAGTCTCTCCGCTGTAGAAATAGCAACCTATCCCGGTAGCAATAACGATGTGGTGCAAGTGGCGCAAACATTACCAGGCGTATCGCCATCCGTAGGAGGTTTTAGGAACGATTTAATTATTCGCGGGGGCGCACCTAATGAAACGGTGTACTACTTAGACGGTATGGAAGTGCCCAACATAAATCATTTTAGCACTCAAGGTAGTGCCGGTGGGCCCGTGGGGCTTTTAAATGTTTCTTTTATAGAAGACGTAACGCTATCTACTTCTGCATTTGGGGCGCAATATGATAATCCGCTTTCCGGCGTACTTCAATTTACACAACGTAGCGGTAAAGACCGTGCTTTTGGGGGTAACTTTAGGGTAAGTGCAAGTG
>JBARUM010000730.1:0-6801 GCA_049645725.1 Maribacter sp. | reverse complement strand
ATTCTGAGTCGCATGAAACCCCTAGTATAGAAACTAAAATTGATAATTTAAAATACAAACTATGAAAAGGATAATAGCAACAATTACGGTAGCAGCGCTATTTATTAGCTGTGCCGTCATACGTCCTGGAGAAGCAGGGGTAAAACAAACCTTAGGTAAATTTTCAGATAAGGTCATCACACAGGGAACAGTAGTTTATAATCCCTTTATAAGCAAGGTGCTCAAGGAATCTACCCAGACCAACAATATAAAGTTGATCCTTAGTTTGCCTAGCAAGGAAGGATTGAGCGTAGATTCGGAAATTTCTATTTTATATCGATTGGAGCAAAATAAGATTCCGTCGGTTTTAGAAAATTTAGGACAAGGATATGAATCTGTAATTACCAGTGTTTTCCGGTCGGCCTCATCTGATGTTTGTGCCAAGTTTTTTGCCAAGGATATGCACTCGGGAATGCGAGCGGATATAGAACGGGAAATCCAAATAAAGATGGAAGAAAACCTGAAGAAACAAGCCGATGGAATTGAACTTATCGGTGTTTTAATGAAGCGTATTCGACTCCCAAGTGGTTTGGCTAATTCCATAGAAGAAAAACTACAAGCAGAACAGGATGCCATGAGAATGGTCTTTGTTTTGCAACAATCAAGACTGGAAGCCGAGCGTAAAATCATAGAGGCCGAAGCGGAGCGTGATGCTTAAATTATTTTATCTGAGGGACTAACACAGGAAATCATCCAAATAAAAAGCATTGAGGCATTTAAAAACCTATCCCAGTCCCCAAACAGTAAGGTCATTATTACGGATGGTAAAACACCACTTTTAATCGAACCTAATAATTAAATTTGTGTTTAATGTGTTTAATCTATAGTGTAAAGGTGTCTGAAACTTATGGTTTCTAGACACCTTTTTATTGGATTTTTAATGGATGATAGAGGCTTTAATTCGCATCATATCTAAAAACGAAAAACACAACTGCCCTTAAGCTGGCATTCGAGACTTTTAAAGTATTTTTAAGCCATGAAAGCTGCTACCGTTGTCCAGATAAAAAAAGAACTCCAGCAAAGAAATCCAGAAGAACTGCTTGAATTGTGTTTACGCCTTTCAAAATTCAAGAAAGAAAACAAGGAACTGCTAACCTATTTACTTTTTGAGGCCGACCATGAATCGGGTTATATTGAAGCTGTACAAAACGAAATTGATGAAACTTTTGCAGCTATAAACACAACTAGCTATTTCTACATTAAAAAAAGTATTCGAAAAATTCTAAGAAACGTAAAAAAGTACATTCGCTACTCGGGAAATAAAGAAACCGAGGTGTTGCTCCTACTCTACTTTTGTAAGAAACTCCAAGCATTTACACCCTCCATTACTAGAAACACGACTTTATTAAATTTATATGAGCGCCAACTACTTTTTGTGGAAAAGAAAATTTCCCTCCTACATGTAGATTTACAATATGATTTTGGCCTATTAATAGAGGAATTAAAAAGGTAAATCTTACGCTTTAATCTTTCTTTTATTTTTTACCAAGAAACTAACCCAAGCTTTTATAGGCCTTTAAAATAGTTTCTATATCCGCCTCTGTATCCGAATCAATGTTTTGTTTTTCGGGGTTTTCAGACAGCCATTTCAAGGTTCGTTGTATCCCTTCGGCAAAGGGTATGGTTGCCTTAAAACCAGGTACAAAAGTTTTTATCTTGGTATTGTCAAATAAAACACTCTCGGCCTTATCCGCTAACAGTGTTCCTGTAAATGAAGGTGCAACTTTACATATAAAATCGGAAGCAATGTGGACCACCTTAGCCTCTTTTCCAATGGCATCGGCCAAAATTTTATAAATCATGTTCCAGCTCAATACCTCATCGGAGGTAATATGAAACGGATGACCAATGGCTTGGGTCAATCCCAACAAACCAACAAAGCCCTTGGCAAAATCATCGGCATGTGTAACCGTCCATAGGGAAGTTCCGTCACCGTGTACAATAATTTCCTTTCCCTTTTTAATTCTGTCAACCACATTATACTTGTCAAAACCACCTATTGCCACCGGGATTACGGTATCATAGGTCAACGAAGGCCGCACAATGGTCATTGGAAAACCCTCCTCGTTATAGGCCTTTTGTAAGCGTTGTTCGCACAAGATTTTATTATGGGAATAGTCCCACAGATTATTGCTTACAGGGGTAGATTCCGTAATTATGGGATAACTCAATGGGGTTTGGTAACAAGATGCCGAACTGATAAAAATATATTGCTTGATCTTTCCAGTAAAAAGGGCCAAGTCACGCTCAATATCTTCCGGGGTAAAGGCAATCCAATTTACCACCACGTCCCATTGGTGTTTTTTTAATTCGGAAAGAGTTTCAGGTTTGGTAACATCACCTATTATGCTCTTTGCGCCATTAATGGTTACTTTGGAATTTCCACGATTTAACAAAAAAAGTTGCATCCCCTTTTCAACGGCCAATCGGCTAGATGCCATGCTAATATTCCCTGTGCCACCAATAAATAAAACCTTCATTTCACTTTTAATTTTAATACTATTGCATTTAAGGTAAAGTTCTATAATTATTTCTAGTTATTCGCTATCTTCATTCCTTTACTCAATAATACATAAAAACATAGGTATGATGCGACCATTACTTTTTTTATTGTTCTTCACCACGACCCTAATCTATGCTCAGACCAAAACCAATCTTGAGCTTACCGATATTTTTAATATGGAGTATGTTTCCGACCCTCAAATTTCACCGGACGGGAGTCAAATTCTCTATGTGCGGAATTTTAAGGATATCATGACGGACAAAAATTTATCCAATATTTGGCTTACAAACACCGATGGTTCCAAAAACAGACCAATTACCACGGGGAATCAGAACGACGTCTATCCTCGTTGGTCCAACAAGGGCGATAAGATTATCTTCAAATCCAACAGGCAGGATGAACGCATGAAACTTTTTGTCATGTGGATGGACACCAAAGAAATTGCCCCATTGACCAACACACCTAAAGCACCGGGAGCGGTAAGCTGGTCTCCGGACGACCGCTACTTGGCCTTTACGATGTTCGTTCCAAAAGCAAATGAATCTATCGTAAAAATACCAGCAAAGCCAGAGGGAGCCACATGGAATACTCCACCCACTTATATTGATAAACTTAACTATCGCGGAGACGGTCAAGGGTACATAAAAGGAGGAAATACCCAATTATTTACGCTATCAATAGACGGCGGAACACCTAAGCAGCTGACGAATACCGATTTTGACCACGGCGCCCCGGAATGGTCCAAGGATGGTAAAACATTATATTTCTCGGCCAACTTTAATCCAGATGAAGCCTTTGAGCCCAACGATAGCGAGATTTATGCGCTAAATCTCAACGATAATAGTGTAACCACACTCACCGACCGATACGGCCCGGACGATTCTCCAAAAATTTCGCCCGATGGAACAAAAATGGCCTACACCGGTCTGGATGATAAATTGTTGGGATACCAGCAGAATCAACTGTACGTACGTGATGTTTCTGGCGGAGCTACGTCCCTACTGTCAGCTGATTTTGACCGTAATATTTCAAATATCCAGTGGGCTGGAGATGGGAAAGGAATTTACTTTCAATACGATGATAAAGGTGAAACTAAAATTGCACACAGCACTCTTTCTGGCAAGGTCACCGATATCGTTGGCAAGGTAGGAGGACTTTCCTTAGGCCGTCCATATAACGCAGGAGCGTTTACCGTGTCCGAAAATGGAAATATCGCATATACCCTTGGAACCACTGCGCATCCGGCAGATTTGGGTGTGCATAGCAAAAAAGGAACGAAACGGCTTACGTTCGTAAACGACGACCTCTTTTCCGCTAGGCATTTAGGTAATGTAGAAGAACTCTGGTGGAAATCCTCCTTTGATCGACGTGATGTACAAGGTTGGGTAGTTACCCCACCAAATTTTGATCCGTCAAAAAAATATCCGTTCATTCTAGAAATCCATGGCGGACCCTTTTCAAGTTATGGCGCGGTATACTCAGCAGAAATTCAAGCTTTTGCGGCAGCTGGGTATGTGGTTTTGTATTCCAATCCTAGGGGAAGTACCAGTTACGGTGCTGAATTTGGAAATTTAATTCATCATGATTATCCCAACCACGATTATGACGACCTTATGAGCGGCGTAGATGCCGTTATTGAAAAAGGATACATTGATTCAGACAATCTGTTTGTTACCGGTGGTAGCGGCGGTGGCGTGTTAACGGCATGGATAGTTGGTAAAACGGACCGTTTTAAAGCTGCAGTAGTGGCCAAGCCCGTAATAAATTGGGCAAGTTTTGTATTATATGCAGACGGTGCAGCATTCTTCTCTAAATATTGGTTTGGTAAAAAGCCATGGGAAGACCCGGAAAGCTATTTTAAGCGCTCTCCTTTAAATTATGTAGCCAACGTAACGACTCCTACCATGTTACTCACTGGTGAAGAAGATTATAGAACCCCCATTGCAGAATCCGAACAGTTTTATACCGCATTAAAGTTAGAGGGCGTAGAGACGGCTATGTTGCGTATACCAGGAGCGTCTCATGGTATTGCTAACAGACCAAGTAATCTAATAGCTAAAATAGCAGGTATCTTAGCTTGGTTTGAGAAGTATAAAGAGTAAGCGATAAATAATTGTAAACTAAAGAATTGATACTATAATCTCTGAGTACCGAGCTCCCAAATTTATAGCTCATAAAGGAGATGTTACAATCATTTGTAATTACCAAATTGCTCTATTAAAATAAAAATCCATTGATGCAATTCTAATTAATTGTTCAACGGTTTATTTGAATACCTTTTAAGAGTTGACACCCATTAGACCAACTAAACCTCCTTACCTTCTAAAAAGGTCTGGCTATTTCTTTTTGGGACTTTATGCCCTTGTCATGGCAGACATTTGACCCTCTTGTTTTTCTAAAATTTTTGACGGCAAAGTAGACCTTCCATTATTACTTTCACTTTTATACTTTTTTTGCTCTACTATGGATTAGCATACTCATTCCACAGACATTCTTAATCCGAAAAGAAAAGTTCGAGTTACATTAAAAAATCGGGAAGTTGTCCTATGCTGTTCCGCTTATTTTTATATCGATTATTCTTTTGGCGCAAAGTACCCTTAAAACTTCTCTCGAAAATATTGGATTACAATTATGGATTCCTGCAAAAGACCTTTTAATATTAGCAGTAGGTTATGGTATTACTATAAAATATCCGAATAAGATGCCTATCCATGAGAAAGGAATGATTTTGGCGGATCTGGTACTCATTTAGCCTGCCCTGATTAGTTTTATTCTCTATATATTTTTTCCAAGAGAAGATTTTGCCCCAAACGGCTATATTGGTACGATAATCATACTATAAGGTCTCTTTGTCAGATTAATTATAGCGGAACGCCAACAAAAACTGATAGACAGGCTTTTCCTTTGGTGCAAGGACTTTATATTTTTGTACATTCCATCCTTATATTTCAGATTAGAATGCCCGGTTGGCAGCTTTTTTCCGAGTGGTTTGCAGCACTGCCATTTAACTTGATAACTAATTAAATATCCAATAAAAAAGAACCCTTGCGTTTTCCTTGCTATTAATGGTTTTTACCAACTTATACATTCAAAAACCACGTGCTCCTGACTTGGGCGTCCCATTTAACTGTATACTTGGAAAATTGAAATGCAATAAGGTAAAGGTGAAAAGTATATTATTACTATTTTAAAAGAGGGCTAACATCCTAAAAAAAACCTAAGGCCTTCCGACTATAGGTTCTTAAGTATAAATATATTTTTTCACTTAAAACTCCAATCAACGTACTTTATTAATAAGCTTGGCCATATAAACATACTTCATATCCCGCGCCGCAATTCCTTCTTGCATTAATTCAATAAGCTCTGGTGTAGCTCCCTCACTCCAATTGATATTTTGGTTGAGCATTTGCTTTACATCCTTGAACATGCTTACGGTCATATGTGACGCGTAGGTATCGCTCCCTATGGGAGACATAAATCGAACAAGTCCCCAACTTTCTTTACCGTCTGTATCTACGGACTTTTGGTGAAGCTTTTTAAAGACTTCATCTTCCGCTTTTTCATAAAGGTCGTAATTGTTCATGTCTACCTTCATCATATCCATTTGCGCCATAGAACCAATGGGCATGTCGAATTCACCAGTAGTAGTCGAGATTTGCTCTCCATATATTCTAACCGCCAAATCTCTTGTTTTTGCGGTCGCTTCCATAATTTTTTGTTCTTTATCCGTAATATTTGGGAAGGCAACTGTGAAAGCCTCTTGAAAACCACCTCCTTCTAGCATTTGAACCGCGTCATTATAGAGCGTTACTGTGAGGTATTGAAAACCTTGATCTTCTCCTCCTGGGCGTAAAGCCCAAAGGTCCCATCCTGTAATATCGCCATTTTTAAGCCTAGCCTCATGAAGCTTTTGCCATAGGTTTTCAGTTTCTATATAGGATTCTTCTTGCTCGTTATCTACTTTCATAAATTCGAAAACCAAATACAATTTTTCCTGTGCATCTGCTGTAAACCCTAACAGCATCAATGCAATAATTAGTACTACTTTTTTCATTTTTATCTATATTTATTGGTTGTAAATTGATAGGATTCTACCGAGCCGCTCCTTATATTAACCTATATTCTTTGTTTTATATTGGAGATGAGGACGAAGCGCTAAGTTTATTGTCCCAAACAACACTTTAAATTATCGGAAAGAGTTTTAAGATGATAGCATCCACTTAAATCGTATGCAGTCGATTTAGCAAGAATTCCTTGTG
>JBARUM010000729.1:0-2448 GCA_049645725.1 Maribacter sp. | reverse complement strand
GGAATGATGGGAGATGCCAGTGATAATATCCCAGGTCTTCCCGGTGTGGGTGACAAGACCGCCAAAAAATTCATTCAAGAATTTGGTTCTATGGAAGGGCTTTTGGCCAATACCGATAAGTTAAAGGGAAAAATGAAAGAGAAGGTAGAAGAGAACAAAGAGCTTGGACTGCTATCAAAAAAATTGGCCACTATTTGTATTGATTGTGAGGTAACTTTTGACGCCAAGGATTATGAGCTATCCGTTCCAGACAGTGAAAAGGTACAGGAGCTATTTGAAGAACTGGAATTCCGTAGGTTAAAAGACCAGTTTATAAAGATTTTTTCTAGAGAGGTTGAACAGACTCAAACCCAAGTGACCAGCACGACAACAGCTAAGAAACAATCCGCATCCGCGGGTAGCGGGCAGTTTTCTCTTTTTGGAGGTGACGGTGCTACGCCCGCAACAATTAAAGATGTGAATAGTAGAAATACCATTGCCGATGTTCCACATGTCTACCAAAGTATAACTGCTGGCATGGCAATGAAACTATTCTTGCAAAATCTAATGAATCAGACTTCTGTTTGTTTTGACACGGAAACCACTGGGTTAAATCCTTTGACGGCAGAATTGGTGGGTATCGCATTTTCCTGGGAACCTGCAAAAGGATTTTATGTTCCTTTTCCGGAAGATAAGAATGAGGCTCAGGGACTAATAGAACAGTTAAGACCTTTTTTCGAGTCTGAATCCATTGAAAAAATTGGGCAGAATTTAAAATATGACATTAAAGTACTTCATAAATACAATATTAAGGTAAAAGGAAAATTCTTTGACACCATGTTGGCACACTACCTTATTAATCCGGATATGCGACATAATATGGACGTACTTTCGGAGACTTACCTGAACTATACACCGATTTCAATCACGGAGCTTATTGGTAAAAAAGGCAAAAACCAGCTAAGTATGAGGGAGGTACCATTAGAAAAGCAGACGGAGTATGCCGTTGAAGATGCCGATATTACATTTCAATTGGCACAACATTTTAGACCAGAACTGGCAGAAGCGAAAACGGACGGACTCTTTAATGATATCGAAATTCCGTTATTGCACGTCCTTGCCGACATGGAACTGGAAGGTATCAATTTAGACAAGAAATTTTTGCATTCGCTCTCAAGGGATTTGACCAATGACATTGCATCACTGGAAAAGAAAATTTTTGAAGCCGCTGGCGAAGAGTTCAACATAGGTTCGCCAAAGCAATTGGGAGAAATCCTTTTTGACAAAATGAAACTGGTAGACAAACCTAAAAAAACCAAGACTGGTCAATATTCTACTGCGGAGGATGTACTTTCCTATTTGGCCAAAGACCATAAAATTATTCAAAATGTTTTGGATTATAGAGGGCTAGCAAAACTCAAAAGCACTTATGTTGACGCACTTCCGGAACAGGTAGAGCCCTCTACAGGACGCGTGCATACAGATTATATGCAAACGGTAGCCGCCACAGGTAGGCTTAGCAGCAATAATCCTAATTTACAGAATATCCCGATCCGTACGGAACGCGGAAGACAGGTTCGTAAGGCATTTGTGCCCAGAGATGAAAAATATACGCTATTGGCCGCTGATTATTCACAAATAGAACTGCGTATTATTGCTGCTTTGAGCGAAGAAGATACGATGATAGAAGCCTTCAAAAACGGCGAAGATATTCACGCTTCCACAGCTTCAAAAGTTTTTAACGTTCCTATCGATGAAGTAACACGAGAGCAGAGAAGCAATGCTAAAACTGTGAATTTTGGCATTATATATGGAGTATCTGCGTTTGGCCTAAGCAACCAAACCGATCTGTCAAGAGCCGAATCCAAAGAATTGATAGACACTTACTACAAAACTTATCCAAAACTTCGTAATTACATGAGCGAGTTGATAGATTTTGCACGGGATAATGGTTATGTACAGACCGTTCTAGGGCGTCGAAGGTATTTGAAAGATATCAATGGTAGTAACGCCGTTGTAAGAGGAGCTGCAGAACGAAACGCAGTAAATGCACCCATTCAAGGAAGTGCTGCAGATATTATTAAAATTGCGATGATCAATATTCATAAAAAACTACATCACGGCAAGTATAAAACAAAAATGCTATTGCAGGTACATGATGAATTGGTCTTTGACTGCTACAAACCAGAACTTGAAGAGATGAAATCACTAATTAAAACCGAAATGGAAAATGCCTATAAATTGGCAGTGCCCTTAGACGTTGAAATAGGTATTGGTGAAAACTGGTTGGTGGCGCATTAATTAGTGAAATTCATAAAACAAAAGGCACCATGCATGGTGCCTTTTTAGTTTTAAATGATTTTAGGTTTATCCTAGATTATTAACCAATCTGGGCAGTTGTTCTTTTTTCTTTCTTAACCAATCTGTAAGCGGCTTAAAGTGTCTGCTAAATTGATAGGGGGCCAAATC
>JBARUM010000728.1:0-1701 GCA_049645725.1 Maribacter sp. | reverse complement strand
CCATTTGTAGGGTTGAATAAAAGGAAAGTGGTTGCTTAGTGCAACCAGAGTAACATGTCCTAAGCTGCGTGCGAAGGAAAAACGGATAAAAATAATTTATGGTTAAATTATTTTGACCCTATTTTTTTGAATTGAATTTTAATAATTAATATAAATAAGTATGTCTGGGTTAATAGGAAAGAAAGTAGGTATGACCAGCATTTTTGACGAGAACGGGAAGAATATTCCCTGCACTGTCATTGAAGCCGGTCCATGCGTAGTTACCCAAGTCAGAACCGAAGAGGTAGACGGGTACAGTGCCCTTCAGCTTGGTTTCGATGACAAGGCAGAAAAACGTGCTAACAAGGCCGAACTTGGTCATTTCAAAAAGGCAGGTGCTTCTCCCAAGAAAAAAGTCGTAGAGTTCCAAGGTTTTGAAGGTGATTTTAAATTAGGTGATACCGTAGGGGTAGATGTTTTCGTCGAAGGCGAATTTGTTGATGTAATCGGCACTTCTAAGGGTAAAGGTTTTCAAGGGGTAGTTAAAAGACATGGGTTCGCCGGTGTTGGGCAATCTACTCACGGCCAGCACAACAGACTTAGGGCTCCTGGTTCTATTGGAGCTGCTTCATATCCTGCGAGAGTTTTTAAGGGAATGAAAATGGCTGGTAGAATGGGAGGTGATCGGGTTACCGTTCAAAACCTTAAAGTTTTAAAGGTAGTTCCGGAAAAGAACCTTTTAGTTGTAAAGGGATGCGTACCGGGCCATAAGAATGCTTATGTAACTATACAAAGGTGGATGTAATGAAAGTATCAGTTTTAGATATTAAAGGAAAAGACACGGGTAGAAAGGCAGACCTTTCTGACGATGTTTTTGGTATAGAGCCAAACAACCATGCTGTTTATTTGGACGTTAAACAATACTTAGCGCACCAAAGACAAGGCACGCATAAGGCAAAGGAAAGAGCTGAAATAGCAGGAAGTACTAGAAAGATAAAGAAGCAGAAAGGTACGGGTACGGCAAGGGCCGGTAGTATCAAGTCTCCAATCTTCAGGGGTGGTGGACGAATTTTTGGGCCTAGACCTAAGGATTATGCCCAAAAATTGAACAAAAATTTAAAGCGTTTGGCGCGAAAGTCGGCCTTAAGTTTGAAGTCAAAAGAAAAAGCAATTTTAGTCGTTGAAGACTTTGATTTTGATGCTCCAAAAACAAAAGATTTTGTACAGGTTTTGAAGTCCTTAGGTCTGGAAAACAAAAAATCTTTATTTGTGTTGGGCGATTCAAATAAAGGCGTATATTTGTCTTCGCGTAATTTCAAGGGGTCTGAGGTTATAACCAACTCAGAATTAAGTACTTACCAAATATTAAATGCTTATAGTGTAGTGTTGTTGGAGAGCTCCCTAGAAGGAATAGAAACGAACTTAAATAATAAGTAAAACCATGAGTGTGTTAATAAAGCCAATTATAACGGAGAAGATGACCGCTGATAGCGAGCTGAATAACCGTTATGGGTTTATAGTAGATCCTAAGGCAAACAAAATTCAGATCAAGGATGCGGTGGAAGCTGCTTATGGTGTTTCGGTCAAGAAAGTGCGTACAATGAATTATGGGCCTACAAGAAAATCCAGATATACGAAAACTGGAGTTCAGCATGGTAAAACGAATGCCATCAAAAAAGCGATCGTTGATGTCGTGGAAGGTGACATAATTGATTTTTACAG
>JBARUM010000727.1:0-7528 GCA_049645725.1 Maribacter sp. | reverse complement strand
ATCATCGGCGATGAGGAAGTGCTTTTAAAAGAAGGCGATTCAATTTTCTTTGATGGGCGCATTCCGCATGTTCCTATTAATCGAGGTCTAGTTTCTTCTAAGATGTTGGTGGTTTACTTTTTCATTTAGGATATCCATTTAGGTAGATAGGTTTGTTGGCGAAAATCCTGACAGGTCTTCAAAACCTATCTGGACTGGATAAGTACTCCTTATTATAAATCTAGTTTTTCAATCAACTCTTGTAAAGAATCCACTATGTAGGTCGGTTTTGCTGATTCTAATTGCGCTCTGGTATGTGCGCCCGTGGTCACGCCGACGGTTACACCACAATGGGCATTTTTTCCTTCTTCGATGTCGATGATGGAATCGCCGGCTTTGAGGACTTTTTCAGGCTCAAAAACGTTCAATAGTTCCATCGCTTCAAAAATCATATCGGGGTTAGGTCTTCCAAACAGCACGTCGTCTGCCGTGACCAACGCATCATACTGTTGTCCTTTTATCCATCCCATTTTTTCTAGCAAGCTTTCAGCAATAGGTGTTGTGTAGCCTGTATTAAGGGCTATTTTGGTATTTCTTGACCGAAGTTCATCCAAAAGCGATGGTACGCCTTCGAAAGAAGTAACCTTCAACGATTTATAGGCATCTTCCAACAAGACCTTGAAATTTTCAAAAATGGGCTCGCTTTCGATTCTCTCGCAACCTATTTGACCCAAGATATCCTTTATGGCCTGATGCTTTTCTTTTCCTGCACCGTGTTCTAGAATAAAATCGAGTTCGAGGTCAAAACCCTTTTGGTTAATGGCTTTTTGCAATGTTTTGTATACAATGTTGTTTTCATTGACGACGGTACCCGCCATGTCAAAAACTACTAGTTGAATATTATGCATGTAGTAAATTAAAGATGTTATTGATATTTTCTTTGGCAAAACCTGCACTGCCCGTCATGCCCTTCCCTCCTATTCCGGTTACAATGTGAATATCATTTTTAATGGTATGCTGATAAATATCGGAAGTTTTACATTGCGAGTACAGCCCGAACCAGCGGTTTTGGATTTCATAAGCGGGAAGGTCGATAATTCTTTTGGCCTCTTGAAGAATAAAGTTATCGATGTCCATGTTCAGGTCCATGTTCAAATCATCGATATGGTCGGCATCGGCATATTCGTGGGAGTCACCTATAATCACAGATCCGTCCATAGCTTGCTTGAACAGAATGTGGATACCCCATTTTTTGACGGGAGAATCCACATTCTCCTTTGCTTTTAGGATAGTATACGACGGACATTCGGAAAAAGCCTCGTATCGGCGGATTGAAAGTCCTGTTAAGATGGAGCTTGGCAGCACAAAGTGTCCCTGTGGTTTCGTTTGCATCATCTGTATTTTCGAAACCTGCAAATCGCTTTCGTTGAACAGTTTCGGGTACAAGGTCTTGAACTCGCTACCATTACAAATAACAACTTTAGCGCTTGAAAGCGTAGTGCCATCGGAAAGGTAAACCTCAATTCCTTCGGACAGCTTATTGCATTTAATAACTGTTTTGTGAAGAAAGAGATCCAAACCAACAGCTTTCAGATAGGAATGCAGTTTGTTGATCATCACGCGCGGTTCGACCATTACTTCCTCGGGGAAGAAAAGTCCCGCTTTTACATAATCCTTCCGAAGGCCGGTATACCGTTCCAAGCATTTGGCCTTCGTCAACAATTGGGATGCATATTGGTTATCTAGGTTGATTTGGTGTAGTTCTTCCAAGAGTTGTACTTCCTCTTCATCGGATGCAAAATACACCGAACCTTCTTGCCGGACTGAAATATCGAAGGTTCCTTGAATCTCCTTGTAAATGCGAAGGCTTTCCCTTCCATAGGTCTGCCACTTGGCGTTCATTCCCGATGGCACAACCTGCCCAAAATTACGGACGGTCGCCCCTTGTGGGTTTCTATCTTTTTCTATCAAGGCCACTTTAAGGCCGTTTTTTAAGGCGTGATATGCGTGAAAGGTTCCTAAAACGCCTCCGCCGACAACGATCAGATCATATCCATGTTCCATAATTAAACAATATGTATTTGAGGTTCAGGTGGCATGCGCACCTTTTCATATTTTGATTTGAAATAGATCAACGACGCCACACAAATTACGAGGCCCAAGACCGCAACAATGTAAGTTGCATTCATAAAGAATTTTAGCCAAGAAAGGTCGCCCTGACCGAAATTCTTGTAAAGCAGAACGGCCATACTTCCCAAATACCCGAAAGCGTCGGCGATATAGATTAGGAATCCGACATTGCCGTTGATTCGAAAAACCGCTATCATCCGGTCGAAAAATATGCCGTTAAAAGGTACATAGCAACTATAAAGTCCGAAACCCGTCAGTACCATCCAAACCAAAGGCGAAATTAATTGTAGCTGGAATAAAAAAGTATTCAAACCGATCATCAGAACACCTAAGACTAGAATGTAATGGTAATACAAAAACGCCTTTTTGTTCTTTTTTACAAAACTCAACGACCCCAAAAAAATTAGCACGAATATAGCTATGGGAATTTCCGAGAGGGTATAAATTGATGCATCGCCTTGATAGCCCACGGCATCCCAGATTTCCCTTGAAAAGTTATCCCTGAAATCGCGTAGAGCGGTCAGGCAGGTATAGAAAAAAACCAATAACACAATTGGAAAGAAGAAAGCTCGCACCAACTTTTTACGGTCTTCTTGGGTCATCGGTTTTCGCTCCGAACGCAGGGCGATATCCCTTTTTGTTGGTCTGGGTATGCGTTCAAGCAATAGTGCGAAACTCGCAAAAGGAATTAGGAAAAAAGCACCAGTAACGGCCGGCATCCAGTTTTCAGTAACCTGCATCTCAGTCAAGACCAATAGCCCAACGGACTTCACGGCTCCGCTCGAAACGATAAAGCTCGCACACAGGGCAACACCAAGGATTTCGGTAAACTTTCTTCCTTCCAAATACGAAAAAACAATACCCCAGATCATGCCAAGGGAAAGTCCGTTTACGAACATGAAAACGATATTGTACGGGGCGGGTACAATTCCAAAAGCCACCAAACCGATTTCCGCAAGAAGAATCATTCCTATTAAATAACTTAATCTTCGGTTCGCCTTTAGCTCTGAAATCAATTTTATACCGATGAACTTTGATACCATATACCCCAAAACCTGAGAAACGATGAGAAGTATTTTGTAATCCACGCCCACAAAGGCCATATTCTCGAAAGTGGCGACCGTGAAAGGTTTCCGAAAAGCGTACATACAAAAATAGGTGCCGAACGAAGCGAACACACTAAAGGAAAGAAATCGGATATCTGGTAAACTGATTTTCAAGGATATTGTCATTAGTTTACATATGGTAAACTTTTACTAACAATATTCCCCTTTATTTTACTATTCGTAATTTTTTAAAGGTTATTTGATCGTTATTAAATAGAAAGCTGGGATACCTATTTTATAACATTGACTTAACAAAATGATAAATACTTCTTTACGAAAATTCCGGTTTAAAATGCGAAACTTTGCATAACCTAATTTTCAGTGTATGAAAATTAATCTCAATTCACCTTCGATAATTCTCATCGACTTTCTGATTACTCGCTTGAGTATCTATTACTCGCCCTTCAAATTCAAGAAAATTAAAAACCCGATCATTCGTAATATCAATGAATAAAAGACCCGTTGACCTTGTCGTAATTTCCGATGTGCATTTAGGCACCTACGGATGCCACGCCAAAGAGCTCGTTAAATACCTAAAATCGATAAAACCCAAACAGGTAGTGCTCAACGGCGATATCATCGATATCTGGCAGTTCAGTAAACGCTACTGGCCAAAATCACATATGAAAGTGGTGAAGTTGATTATGGAATGGGTAGCGAACGGCGTGAAAGTGCATTATATCACGGGCAACCATGATGAAATGCTCCGAAAGTTCGTCGGTTTCAAATTGGGGTCTTTTAGTATCGAGAACAAAATCGTACTCAATCTGCACGGCAAAAAAGCATGGATGTTCCATGGCGATGTTTTTGATGTAACCATGCAACATTCGAAATGGATCGCCAAACTTGGGGCGATAGGTTATGATTTTTTGATCCTGCTAAACAAGGCGGTAAACTACGTCAGCAAGAAAATGGGAAGGGGGCCTGTTTCAATGTCAAAACGAATTAAGAACGGAGTGAAATCCGCAATTAAATTCATCGGTGATTTTGAGAAAACGGCCGCGGAAATCGCCATAGAAAAAGAGTTCGATTATGTGGTGTGCGGCCATATTCATCAACCTCAAATGAGAAACATAAAAACCGATGAAGGTTCGGTAATGTATCTGAATTCAGGAGATTGGATAGAAAATCTGACCGCATTGGAGTACCATAGGGGCAAGTGGAAACTATACCATTATAGTAAAGATGCCTCCGTGAGCACCAATGACACAGAAGTAGTCGACCCGCTGGAAGTATTGGAAAAAAATGAACTTTTTGAACGGTTGATGCAAGAGTTCAACGGGATGTCGAGCGCCAAACGTTGAACGGTTTCTTAAAGCAAAAACTAATGAAGGTATTATACGCAATACAGGGCACGGGAAACGGACATTTGAGCCGGGCGCGGGATGTTATTCCCGTACTACAAAAGCATGGTATCGAACTGGATATTTTAGTTAGTGGTACACAGGCGGATATTCAAATTCCGCATCCCATAAAATACCAACTCAAGGGGTGGAGTTTTATTTTCGGGAAAAAGGGTGGAGTCGATGTTTGGAAAACCTATTTACGCACCAATTCCGCACGACTTCAAAAGGAAATCAAGAGCGTTCCCGTGGGCGATTACGATCTGATCATCAATGATTTTGAACCCGTTTCCGCATGGGCGTGCAAACTAAAACATAAACCTTGCATTAGTTTTAGCCATCAAGCTGCTGTTTTGTCGGAAAAAGCCCCGAAACCAAAAAAGAACGATCCCTTAGGAAGATTGATCCTAAGAAAATATGCCCCTAGCACGAAACAGTTCGGACTCCATTTCAAAGAATATGGAGAAAATATCTATACCCCAATTATCCGTCAAGAAATCCGAAATACGACACGCACCAAAGGAATACATTACACCGTTTACCTGCCCTCCTACAGCGACGACAAAATCCTGAATTTCCTATCACGAATCAAAAGTGTAGAATGGGAAGTGTTTTCAAAACATACCGACACCAATTTTTTCTGGCAGAACATCGCTATTCGAAAAATTAATAACGAGGCGTTTATCAAAAGTTTGGCTAACAGCAGAGGGGTTTTGTGCGGTGCGGGCTTTGAATCTCCGGCGGAGGCACTTCACATGGGCAAGAAATTGATGGTCATCCCTATGAAAGGACAGTACGAACAACAATGCAATGCCGCGGCTTTAAATGAAATGGGTGTTCCCATACTAAAATCCTTAAAAATGAAACACTTGAACACAGTGAAACATTGGGTCGAAGATGATTCAAGGATCGATGTGTTTTATCCTGATATCACAGAAAAAATAATTGACCGACTACTACAAGAAGTACCTATCGGGTCAACGCAGTACTGAAGGTCTATGCCCGATAATTCCGCTCCCCAACATTTTGATCTAAACGCAACGGATTTTGGAAAAGACTTCATTTGGGGCGTTTCTACCGCCGCCTACCAGATAGAGGGCGCTTTTGATAAAGATGGGAAAGGCGCATCGATCTGGGATGAGTTCACGACCAAAAAAGGAACCATTTTTCAGGATCAAACCGGCCAAATAGCCTGTGATTTTTACCATAGGTACGAGGAGGATATTCTGCTAATGAAGGCGATGAACATTCCCCACTTTCGATTTTCACTCTCGTGGTCAAGACTAGTCCCAAACGGCACGGGAGCACTAAACCAATCGGGTGTGTATTTCTACAATCGCATTATTAACTTTTGCCTAGAATGCGGCATTACCCCTTGGATTACACTCTACCATTGGGATCTTCCACAGGCTCTCGAAGACAAAGGAGGATGGACAAACCGTGATATTCTAGGTTGGTTTGAAGATTACGTCAACGTCTGTGCAACGCTTTTCGGTGACCGCATTAAACATTGGATGGTCTTGAACGAGCCAATGGTATTTACGGGGGCGGGCTACTTCTTGGGCGTTCACGCGCCTGGTCGCAAGGGACTCAAGACCTTTATTCCGGCAGTACACCATGCTGCACTTGCTCAGTCCATAGGCGGTAGGGTACTTCGTGAATCGGTGCCGGATGCAAGTATAGGGACTACATTTTCCTGTTCGCAGATTACGCCATATTCCGAGAAACCAAAAGATATCAAAGCCGCCGCAAAGGCCGATGCGCTCTTGAATCGGTTATTTATAGAGCCTTGTTTGGGTATGGGCTATCCTTCGGAAAACCTTCCCGTTTTGAAACGACTTGACAAGTACAGAAAACCAGATGACGAGAAAAATATGGTCTTCGATTTTGACTTTATCGGCATTCAGAACTATACGCGTGAGGTGGTAAAACACAGCTATACAGTACCGTATTTACGTGCGAAAATCGTAAAAGCCACCAAACGGAACGTGCAAACAACCTTGATGGATTGGGAGGTACACCCGCCAAGCATTTACCAGATGATTGCACAGTTCAACGGGTATAAGGGCATCAAAAACATCATAATTACCGAAAATGGGGCTGCCTTTGAAGACCACGTAAAAAATGGAAAAGTTCATGACCCGGAGAGACTAGCCTATCTTCAAGAGTACCTCAACCAAGTACACAAAGCACAAATAGACGGTCATAAAGTTTACGGCTACTTTGCATGGACGTTCACCGATAATTTCGAATGGGCCGAAGGCTACTATCCACGATTCGGTTTGGTCTATACCGATTTTTCATCCCAAGAGAGACTCTTAAAAACATCTGGGAAGTGGTACCGTGATTTTTTACAGAAATTACAAACCTAGCAGTCTACTGGGTATATTAATGAAATATTTTAAAACTTAACGCACATAATCGTGAAAATATGGTTTTTTTTATATTTTGAAATTCTAATTTTTTTATGCATATTAACTAATTACTCAACAGTATTCAGAGTGAAGATTTGGTTTCGCTTAATCAAAAAAAACAAAAGTTCCTGTCTCGAATTACGCCAATTCTTGTGAGCCAAATGAAAGATTACAAAGAAAAAGATTTAGAACATATCTGCTTAATAAAGCATAAAATGCTTCTTCTTGTAAACAGACAACTTACACAACCTAGAATTAGAAAACCTGCATTGGTCTAGTTCAATATAAAAGAGGCAACCATAGCATCTAAATTATTGGACGAATGTATAAAGAACCTACTCAATGGCAAATTTTATTAGGAAATTACTCCAGAATCTAATAAAGCCGAGAGCACGACCAATCTCAAAAAAAGCACGCTGAAAGCACGCTGAAAAACAAAAAAGCAGCTACATTTTCATGTAACTGCCTGATTTTAAAGCTCCTCCTCTTGGGCTCGAACCAAGGACCCTCTGATTAACAGTCAGATGCTCTAACCAACTGAGCTAAGGAGGAAAAT
>JBARUM010000726.1:0-7291 GCA_049645725.1 Maribacter sp. | reverse complement strand
GATAAAGGCATTGATCATAGAATCCTTTAGGAATAAAAAAATAAATATACTAGCTCCTATTATTAAGTCTAGAAAAGGACATTATAGAGAACTTTTTGAGCAAATTGGAAAGCAAGGTTTCGTTAAGGTACGCGTTGATGGTGAAATTATTGATATTGTAAAAGGAATGAAGGTGGACCGTTATAAGGTTCATGATATAGAAATTGTCATCGACAGGCTTAAAGTCTTGGAAAATGAGGATTTTCACAAGCGGCTTGCAGAGACCATTAATACTGCTATGTACAGTGGTAATAATGTATTGATGGTTTTAGAGGAAGGTTCAAAGGAACCACGCTATTTTAGTCGGGATCTAATGTGTCCTACAACTGGTATTTCCTATCCTACCCCAGAACCAAATACTTTTTCTTTTAACTCACCAAAAGGTATGTGCCAGAACTGTAGCGGTTTAGGACATGTGTATGAAGTGAATGAGAAAAAGATTTTTCCAAATAAAAAGTTGTCCATTAAAAGTGGTGGTATAGCTCCGCTTGGGGAATATAAAAAATCTTGGGCATTCAAACAGATTGAAACTATTGCTCAACGTTACGAATTTGAGCTAACGGATCCTATAAATGACATTCCCAAGGAAGCTATAGCCGTTCTATTAAAAGGTGGTCAAGAAAGTTTTGTTGTAGATTCCAAATCATTAGGTGTTAAACGTACTTATAAAATTGATTACGAGGGAATAGCAAATTTTATTAAAAGTCAGTTTGAAACTGCAGAATCTACTTCTATTAAGCGGTGGGCAAAGGAATATATGGACAAAATTAGTTGTCCTGCTTGTAAAGGTTCCAGACTAAGAATAGAATCACTCTATTTCAAAATTGAGGATACTAACATTGCCCAGTTGGCGGATATGGATATTGGGGAACTAGCTGTTTTTTTTGATGGCCTTGAAAAGAAGTTAGAAGGTAATCAGCTTAAAATTGCTGAAGAAATCATAAAAGAAATTCGCGCAAGAGTCCGCTTTTTACTTGATGTAGGATTGGACTATCTAACCCTAAATAGGAGTTCAAAATCCCTGTCGGGGGGTGAAGCACAACGCATACGACTGGCCACACAAATAGGCTCACAGTTAGTGGGCGTGCTTTATATATTGGATGAACCAAGTATTGGCCTTCATCAGCGAGATAATAACAGGCTAATTAAATCCTTGGAATCCCTTAGGGACATTGGAAATTCGGTAATTGTCGTTGAACACGACCGAGATATGATAGAACGTGCCGACCATGTAATTGACATCGGCCCTAGAGCAGGGAAACACGGTGGGGAAATCATTTCCCAAGGAACACCTGCTGAGCTCAAGAATCATAACACGATCACTGCAGATTATATTACTGGGGTAAAAGAGATAGTAATTCCGAAAAAAAGGAGAAAGGGTAATGGTAAAAAAATTATACTTTCAGGTTGTACCGGAAACAACCTTAAAAATATCACTGTCGATTTTCCCCTTGGAAAAATGATAGGGGTAACAGGAGTTTCTGGAAGTGGAAAATCTACTTTAATAAACGAAACCCTATACCCTATTATGAATGCCCATTATTTTAATGGAGTAAAAAAACCAATGCCCTACAAAAAAATTACCGGCCTTGAACATATAGACAAAGTAATAGATATTAATCAATCACCCATAGGAAGAACACCTCGTTCCAATCCAGCAACATATACCGGAGTCTTTAGTGAAATTCGTTCTCTTTTTACAAAAACTCCTGAGGCCGCTATACGGGGATACAAGCCCGGGCGGTTTAGTTTCAATGTAAAAGGAGGTCGTTGCGAGACCTGTCAAGGAGGTGGTCTTAGGGTGATAGAAATGAATTTTCTACCAGATGTTTATGTAGAATGCGAAACCTGTAACGGAAAACGTTTTAATAGGGAAACCTTGGAAATACGTTACAAGGGTAAGTCCATATCGGACGTATTGGAGATGACTATTAACGATGCCGTTGATTTTTTTGAACTTATACCAAAAATACATCGTAAGTTAAAGACCATACAGGATGTTGGATTAGGTTACATATCACTAGGGCAGCAATCCACTACGTTATCAGGTGGTGAAGCACAAAGAATAAAACTTGCAACTGAACTATCCAAAAGGGATACAGGAAACACCTTTTACATTTTAGATGAGCCCACTACTGGACTTCATTTTGAAGATATTAGGGTACTTATGGAAGTTTTGAACAAGTTGGCAGACAAAGGAAATACTGTATTAGTCATAGAACATAATTTGGATGTCATTAAAACGGTAGATTTTATTATAGATATAGGCTATGAAGGTGGACGTGCGGGAGGAAAATTGGTAGCTAAAGGAACACCTGAAGAAATTTGTAAGGATAAAAAGAGTTATACGGCAGAGTTTTTGAAGAAAGAAATGAAAATAAGTAATTAGAAAGTAATGTTAGTTTAACGCCTACAAGGGTTTAAAAACTAAATTTTTCGAGACATTTGAATTTTAGTATTATGAGAGCAGAAAAACATCCAAAGGGCTGGAACGAAATAAAAACCAATGATTCTTGGGCCATTTTTAAAATAATGGGCGAATTCGTAAATGGTTTTGAAAGAATGAGCAAAATAGGTCCATGTGTATCCGTTTTTGGTTCTGCAAGGACAAAAGAAGAAGATAAATACTATCAATTAGCAGTAAGCATTTCTAAAAGTATTTCAGAAGCTGGTTATGGTGTCATTACAGGAGGTGGCCCGGGAATCATGGAGGCAGGAAATAAAGGTGCAAACTTGGCAGGAGGAACATCTGTTGGGCTTAATATAGACTTACCTTTTGAACAACATGACAACCCTTATATAGACACCGATAAGAGCCTGGATTTTGATTACTTTTTTGTTCGTAAGGTAATGTTCGTAAAGTATTCCCAAGGTTTTGTAGTAATGCCCGGAGGTTTTGGCACTTTAGACGAACTTTTTGAAGCTATTACTTTAATTCAAACCCACAAAATAGGAAAGTTTCCTATCATTTTAGTTGGGAGTGATTTTTGGACCGGACTTTTAGATTGGATAAAGGGAACCATGCTAAAAGCTGGAAATATAAGTACTGAAGATTTAAACCTGATAAAAATTGTAGACACAGAAGATGAAGTTGTACAGATTATAGATTCCTTTTATAAAGGTCACACATTGAGTCCTAATTTTTGATTTTTATCTTGAACAAATCCCATCAAAATAAATGGTTTCTATCCGTACTACTAATCTTTTCAGTAGTAAACTGCTGTATTTCTCAATATGAAACTAAACTCCAAGTAGATTTAAACGAGTACACCAAAGAGTTAAATATAAAGCAAGAATTTACATACTACAACAATTCTAATTATTCACTTGGCGTATTATATTTTAATGATTGGGCTCACGCCTACTCTAATAAAAATACTGGGCTTGCCAAAAGGTTTGCCCAAGAATTTAAAAGAAGCCTACACCTTGCCAAGAAAAACGAAAGAGGTTTTACCACCATAATCAGTGCAGTAGATAACAATTATGAGGGCTTAGTGTGGGAACGGACAAACGGTGGTGACATCATTAGAATTAAATTGAACGAATCATTACCTCCACAGTCATCTACAAAATTATTTATCACTTACAAAGTAAAGTTACCACCTAATAAATTTACTCCATACGGGTATGATAATAAAGGAAACTACTATCTAAAGGACTGGTACCTTACCCCTGCAGTTTATGACGGAAAATGGCATCTGTACTCCAACAAAAACTTAGAAGACCTCTATACTAACATTACAAATACAACAATAGATTTTAAATACCCCGATAGTCTATATTTAGCTACTAATTTTGATAAAATAAGTAGCACTAATTTTTCTTATGGGCAATATTCTAGATTAGAGGGGCAAAAGCGCCAGAGCGCGGAGATAATTTTGCAGGTGAACAATGAATTCTCTAAACATGTGACACCAAACATGACAATAATTACAGATATTTCGGCGCCAAGGTATAGCCCAATAGCGCAAGATGCTTCAATTAATAAAATTGCAGATTTCATCCACTCAAACCTGGGAGAGTATCCCCATAAAAGCCTATTGGTTAGTCAATTGGATTATAATAAAAGTCCTTTGTACGGTTTAAACCAATTACCATCTTTTATACGACCATATGAACAGCAGTTTCAATTTGAGATGAAATTCCTCAAAACTGCCTTGAACAGTATTCTCAAAGAAACATTATTTTTAGACCCAAGGAAGGAGCAGTGGTTAAATAGTGCAATTTCAAATTATCTAATGATTGCATTTGTGGAGCAATACTATCCAGATGAAAAGCTATTAGGAAAGCTGTCTCGAATATGGGGCATAAGAAGCTTTAACCTGGCTCAAATGGGGTTCAACGAACAATATTCTTTTTTATACAATTTAACAGCAAGAAAAAATTTAGATCAAGCACTTACCACTCCAAATGATTCGCTTATAAAATTTAATCAAAAAATAGCAAATAAATATAAGGCCGGTTTAGGGTTGGCTTATTTGGCAGACTATATGGGTAAGGAAAAAGTTGATGAAAGTATAAGGACTTTTTTCAAATACTATCAACTGAACAAAGTGAGTATATTGGATTTTGAATCCATTTTAAAAAGGACCACTACCAAAGATATCAATTGGTTTTTTAGAGATTATGTTTCTACGGATCGTAAGATAGATTTTAAAATTAAGAAGGTTCAGAAATTGGGAGATTCTCTTGATGTTACCATTAAGAATAAGGAGGGCACTAATGTTCCAATCTCAGTATTTGGTCTTAAAAATGATTCTGTAATATCTAAATATTGGTTTAAGGATATTGAGGTTTCGGAGACCTTTACGATTCCGAACAACAACGAGGACAAGTTGGTATTAAATTATGACCAAAAAATACCTGAGTTTAATCAACGTGACAATTGGAAGTCCCTGGGAGGGTTTCTATCCGGTAATAAAAAATTGAATTTCACCTTTTTTAAGGATTCAGAAAACCCTTATTACAATCAAGTTTTCTATGTTCCTGTAGTTAATTTCAATATTTATGACGGATGGGCACCTGGATTGCGACTCTATAATAAAACCTTACTGGAAAGACCATTTGTATATGATTTTGCCCCATCGTACTCCTTTAGGGAAAAGGCATTTGTAGGATATGGTAGATTTGCTTATCGTAAGTATTTGAGCAAGAGCGGACTTTATGTAGCCAATTATAGCCTTAATGGTTCCACCTCTCACTTTAACGTAAATTCCAGAGTTATTTCTTTTACACCCTCATTGAGTTTTGGGTTTAGGCCATCAGATTTAATTTCAAATAAAAGAGAGTTTCTTTCATTTAGATATATTAATATTTTCAGGGATTTTGCTGAAGGTTTACAGAATGATTCTTTTGACCCCCAAAATCCTGATTATCGGGTTTTTAATGCGAGATACATTAATAGGGATAATAATATATTGGATTATAAGTCTTGGTTTGTAGATTTTCAGTTGGCCAATAATTTCAGTAAACTATCTTTTGAATATGAATACAGAAAATTATTTGAAAATAACAGACAGTTAAATCTGCGCTTTTTTGCCGGTAAATTTTTGAGCAATAATACGAATTCGGATTTTTTCAGTTTTGCCTTAGATCGCCCAACAGATTATCTTTTTGATTACGGTTATCTAGGAAGATCAGAAGATTCGGGTATTTACAGCCAGCAGATAATTATAGCCGAAGGTGGGTTTAAATCGTTTTTGGATGAACGTTATAGGTTTTCAAATGATTGGCTAGTAACTACCAATGCCAGTTTTAATTTATGGCGTTGGATTGAGCTCTATGGTGACGCAGGTTATGTTAAGAACGAAGGATTTGACCCTAAATTTGTTTATGATTCTGGAATCCGTTTAAACCTAGTCACGGATTATTTTGAACTATACTTACCCTTACACTCCAATAATGGTTGGGAAATTGCACAACCGGACTATGGAGAAAAGATTCGCTTTATTGTCACTTTAGATATTAAAACGATAACGGGGCTCTTCACCAGACAATGGTTTTGATTTCCATATCCGCAATCAAAGACCTTCAAATTATTAAAACTTAACCAATATTGTAATTATTTGCTTTAAAAATTGATTATTATTCAATGAATAAGGCGACAGTGGTATTGCTAAAACCCTTTTGATTTGGTATTTTTGTGGCAAACACCAAATTTATATGGACGTCTCTTCCAAGACTAGCAACGATATCTCCTTCGAAGATTTTAAGGCGCAAATCATTGGTGACTATGAAATTGCGTTTTTAAGTAGGACTTGTTCTTTATTAGGCAGAAAAGAGGTCCTTACAGGTAAAGCAAAATTTGGAATATTCGGTGATGGGAAAGAACTACCGCAGTTGGCCATGGCTAAATCTTTTAGAAACGGTGATTTTAGAAGTGGTTATTACCGAGATCAAACTTTCATGATGGCTTTGGGCTATTTAAAGCCAAAGGATTTTTTCCACGGATTGTATGCTACAACGGATATTGAAAAAGAACCCATGAGTGCTGGAAGGCAAATGGGAGGGCATTTCTTAACCTATAGTTTAAATGATGATGGAACCTGGAGAGATTTAACAAAACAAAAGAATAGTAGTGCGGATATTTCATGCACGGCAGGTCAAATGCCCAGATTATTAGGACTAGCCCAAGCTTCCAAAATTTATAGGCATATAGAGAATGTGGATAGCTCTAAATTTTCCAATAATGGAAATGAGGTAGCTTGGGGCACCATTGGCAATGCAAGTACAAGTGAAGGTATGTTCTGGGAAACTATTAATGCCGCGGGTGTACTACAGGTTCCTATGGTCATCAGTATTTGGGACGATGAATATGGAATTTCCGTACCGGCCAAGCATCATACCACCAAAGAAGATATTTCTAAGATACTATCTGGATTTCAAAGGGATGAGAAACATAAAGGCTTTGAAATATTAAAGGTAAAGGGATGGGATTATACTGCTCTCATGCATGCCTATGACAATGCTTCGGATATAGCAAGACAAGAGCATGTTCCAGTTATTATTCATGTAACGGAGCTTACACAGCCGCAAGGACACTCTACCTCTGGCTCTCATGAACGTTATAAAGACGATAAACGTTTGGAATGGGAGCGGGACAATGATTGTAACAAAAGGTTCAAGGAATGGATTTTAGAATCTGGAATTGCCACGTCTCAAGAATTAGACGAGCTAGAAAAAAGGATTCGAAGAACGGTACGAGAAGCTAAAAAACAGGCCTGGGCGGAGTTTATAGAGGCAAATCTTGCTG
>JBARUM010000725.1:0-9419 GCA_049645725.1 Maribacter sp. | reverse complement strand
AGTACCGGAGCATCCGACCTGAGTATGGACATGAAAAATCCGTCCATTTTATATGCTGCCATGTGGCAACACCGCAGGTATCCTTGGATTATGGAATCAGGCGGAAAGAGTTCGGGTCTATATAAATCCACAGACGGCGGCACTACATGGAAAAGACTAAAAGAAGGACTTCCCAAAGAATTCGGGAAAGCCGGAGTATCTGTTTCAAGAGCAAATCCGGAATTGGTTTTTGCGGTAATAGAGGCCAACGGTGAAGAAGGTGGCGTTTACCGCTCCGAAGACGCAGGTGAAAAATGGACTCAAGTAAACAAAGACCGCATTAACATTGCACGTTCTTGGTATTATATGGAAATTTTTGCGGATACGCAGGATGAAAATGTTGTTTATGTTTTGAACGCTCCCGTAACCAAATCTATTGATGGGGGAAAATCATTTACGCCGTTGCCCACTCCACATGGAGATAACCATCATTTATGGATTCATCCCAATAACAATCAGATAATGATAAATTCCAATGATGGAGGTTCCAATATTTCCAATAACGGAGGAAAAAGCTGGAGTACACAAGAAAATCAGAACACAGCACAGTTCTACAGGGTGATTACGGATAATTTGATGCCCTACAATGTATACGGCGGACAACAAGATAATTCTACAGTGGCCATTTCATCACGTACCAATGACGAAGGGATAGACTGGAAAGATTGGTATGCGGTTGCCGGTGGTGAAAGTGCATTTTTAGCTTTTGATCCTGATAACCCCAAACTTATTTACGGGGGTACTTATCAGGGCAATATTGATAAATGGGATGCCGCTACCCGTGAGTCCAAGCCCATTAAGGAATATCCAGAATTGGGCTTGAGCGTATCTCCCAAAGACTCAAAATACCGATACAATTGGAACGCTCCCATTATTACATCGCCTCATAATAGAAAAACCATCTACCACGCCGGCAACGTTGTTTTCAAATCTACCGATGAAGGACAAAGTTGGACTACGATAAGCCCAGATTTAACGAAAAACGAAAAAGACAAACATGGTCCCGGCGGAGGCCCCTATACCAACGAAGCTGCTGGAGGCGAAAACTATAATACTATTACGTATCTAGTGGAGTCACAACATGAGGAAGGTGTGCTTTGGGCAGGGACAGATGACGGACTACTCCATATCACTAAAGATGGTGGTCAAAATTGGACCAATGTTACACCTTTAGGCATCAATGATGGTATCTTTAATTCTATTGAAGTATCACCACATAATCCTGCAACCGCCTACGTGGTGGTTATGCGCTATAAATCAATGGATTTAAACTCCTATATTTTTAAAACTAAGGACTACGGGGCTACATGGACAAAAATCACCAATGGCATTATGGGTGAGCATACATTTACAAGGGTAGCGCGGGAAGACCGCAAGCAAAAAGGATTGCTCTATGCTGGAACGGAAACCGGTTTGTTCATTTCTTTGGACGACGGACTAAATTGGCAGCCATTACAATTAAATTTGCCTGTTGTTCCTATTAATGATTTAACAATTCAGGATAATGATTTGGTCGCAGCCACTGCGGGCCGGGCATTTTGGATTTTAGATGATTTGGCGACAATTCAAAACATCACCGCTCCCAAAGGAAAAGCAACCATATTTAAGCCAAAGGATACCTACCTGTTTTTTGGAGGCTCGAGTGAAAAACCAGTTCCCGGATTAGGCTCCAATCCAATAAGCGGCGTCACTTTTGATTACTACTTGGAAGAAAAATTAGATAGTACAGAACTTAAACTAGAAGTGTTACAAAACAATAATGTCATAAGAACCATCACCAACCAAAAACCGAAGGACTTCAAATCTTGGCCGGGTGGACCCTCCAAACCGCAAGTACTTCCTTCCAAAAAAGGCTATAACCGCTTCACATGGGATTTTAAAAAAGAGAACCTACCATCCGTAGATAAGGTTTTTGTTTTAGGAGGTTACCAAGGTTCCGCAGTTGCTCCGGGCACTTATACGTTAAAGCTTTCCATGGGAGATGTTAGTTCGGAAACAACGGTTACGGTGCTACCAAATCCCAAAGTAAAAGGAACAACAGCGGACTATGCCGAGCAGCAAAAAATACTGAATACAATTGAAAGTACGGTAACGGACATACACGAAGCAGTTAATGCTATGCGTTCCGCTAAATCACAGTTAAAGCAATATTCCGATTTGCTCAAGGATAATGAGGCGGCAGAGTCCTTAGTGAAAAAAGGAGATTCCCTAACGAAAAGAATAACTCAATGGGAAGAAAATCTAATACAGCCCAAACAGAAAACATTTCAGGATGTAATCAATTTTACCAATAGACTAAATTCACAGTTATTGAATTTACACGGCTATGTTGATGCTGTAGAGCCAAAGGTTACGGCAGGTGCAAAACAACGCCTACAGGACCTTTTAGGCCAATGGAGTGGTTTAAAAAACGAACATGATGCAATTATAAATACAGAGATGAAGGAATTCAACGACCTTTATAAAAAGTTGGGTATACCCGCAATAATTTTGTCTCAAGAATAAAATTGGATAGGCAGTAATCTTAATAAAATGACTGATTTTATTTCGGACAAATTATTTAAAGGCTCAGATTTTTCCAAACAACGTTTGCCAAAAGCCGAATATGAAAATTGTGTTTTTGAAGGTTGTAATTTCTCCGATGGATATTTGAACAATCAAAACTTTATAGAATGCAGGTTTACGGATTGTAATCTTAGCAATACTAATATTGCACATACCCAATTCAACGGAGTCCTCTTTGACCATTGCAAAATGATAGGAGTAAAGTTTAAGGAGTCCAATGACTTTTTAATGAATTTTACTTTTGAACACACAATCTTAAATCTTAGTTCTTTTTTTGAGCTTTCCCTTAAGAAAACCCATTTTAAGGACTGTAAATTAATTGAAGTAGATTTTACCGAGGTAGATTTAACAGGTGCCAATTTTGAAAAATATGATTTAGACCGGGCTATTTTCCATAATAGTATATTAGAAAAAGTGAACTTTACTTCTGCCTATAATTTGAATATTGACCCAGAAAGAAACCGTTTAAAAAATGCGGCCTTTACCTTAAAAGAACTTCCGAATCTGTTGAGAAAACATCAACTTAAAATTTTAGATTGATGCTTATGTAGACATATGATTTCATGTCCTTAAAAACACCTAACTAAAGATATATCCTTGAAATTAATATATTTTATAAGAATTTTCTTACGTATTTAATACGAAATCTAATTTTACTACGTTGTTTACTGTAAAGCAATAAATTATAAAATAATTTTTACTAAAAGCTAATTCTTAGATTCATTCCTACTTGTCTTCCTATTGGTAATACTTTAATGTAATTCTAAAAATAGCAAAATGTTCGCATTAGTTTTTAAGTCCATAGCCTCAGTGGATCTCAACGTTCATAGGTATGAACAAATGATAGCAAAATCAGAGGACTTTAATAATATCAATGCTATTACAGGTTTTCTAATATTCCATAAAGGAAATTTTCTGCAGTTTATTGAAGGTGAAGAAACAAAAGTTAGAAACCTATACGCTAAAATTCGCTTAGACCCAAGTCATTCCAATTGTTTTCTGGTTAGTACAGAAATTGTAGACTCCCGCATGTTCAGCAATTGGAGTCTGTTTTTTGATGATAGATATTCCTCCAATAAAGACATTGCCACAAGTGAGAAAAGAAAACAGTTTGACAACTTGTATCATAACTCCAACATTGTAAATTCTTTTGGGAAAACCAAGTATGCTTTATGGCTAGAGGTTAATAAAATCTTTAATCTAGAAATTCCTGCTTATTCCTTAGCCTAAGATAATGCTCTAGTAGTCGTTTGCAGTCGGATAATTTGTACCTTGTTGCAAACAATAAGCCCATGAAATCAATTTTAATTCTATTTTCATTTTTAGGATGTATTGCTCATGCCCAAAATACCATTTCTTTCGTAGAAGGTACTACTTCCCCAAAAGCTACTTTAGCGGAAGCCGAATGGATGACAGGTCATTGGAAAGGCAAAGCATTTGGAGGTATAGCGGAGGAAATCTGGGGTCCGCCCTTAGGCGGTAGTATGATGTTCTCATTTAAACTTGTAACGGACAATAAGGTTAATTTTTACGAATTAGGTCATATACTAGAAGTTGACAATACCTTGCTCCTACAATTAAAACACTTTGGTGATGATTTAAAGGGATGGGAAGAGAAGAATGATACCGTAGATTTTAAATTGGTAAAAATAGAAGGTGATCGGTTGTATTTTGATGATTTCACGTTTGAGCGTATATCGGACCAAGAAGTAAATCTTTATGTGGTAATTGGAAATGAAGATGGTTCCCAAAACGAGGTGAAGTTCAATTACAAAAGACAATAGTTTGAAAAAACAATGCTTAGAATGTGGTACGGATATTATTGGTAGGGTAGATAAAAAATTCTGTAATGATTATTGCAGGAATGCCTATAATAACAAAGTCAATAAGGATAGTAAGAACCTAATGCGCAATATAAACAACCGGCTGCGTAAAAATTACAGGGTCTTGGATAGTTTTAAATTAACGGATGGTAAAACAAAGACTACCCGAACAAGGCTTTTGGACAAAGGCTTTGACTTTGATTTTATCACCAACCTTTATACCACAAAAAAGGGTACTACCTACTACTTTGTATATGACTTAGGCTATTTGCCTTTGGATAACGATTACTATATGATCGTAAAAAGAGAGTAGGCTCATTCTAACTTTTCAATTAAGGGTAATTTTTACTTTTTCGGCAAAAAAAATACTTTCATACCAGAAAGCATTTTATCATTTATTTGTATTGAAGCTACGTTACTCTTTTGGGCACTGGAAACTTTTATTTCCAATTATGGCCACTTAACTTAAGGGCCGCAATTACAATATCCTTTCGACTTATCTGCCCAACAAGAATATCGTTTTTCATTACGGGTAGTCTTCTACGATTGTGTTTATCAAAAATCCCTGCGGCATCAAAAATCGATATATCATGGGGAATGGTCTGCACATTTTTCGTCATATACTTCTCAACACTTTTATCCAATATGGGCTGATTAAAATAACGACTTTCGGAAATTTGTTTCATGCAGTCCGCCTCTGAAATGATTCCGACCAAGAAACCATTTTTGTCCAAAACGGGACCACCAGAGATATGATGCTTTGCAAACTTTTCCATAACTGCTAAAATAGATTGCTCTGGACTAAAGGTTACCAACTTGGTAGTCATATAATCGGAAACCAATATTGGAGCTTCAAACTCCTTTTTTACGGTCTTGCGTATCCCCTGAAAACTTTTGATTCCCATAACTGTTTCTTTAAAGGTTGATTAATAAAGATAGGGAAAAATAACGAATTTCTTAAAAAAACTCGATGTAATGTGAAGAGCCCTTAATATTTCATAATTTTGACCTAGAACCTATGCTAATGAAAAAAACAACCACCGTACTTACCTTGTTACTTATTATTTTGTCCATTTATTGGAGTTTTAGAGCTTTAATGCCTCAATTCAATTCGGATATAAATGCTCCCGAAACGTCATTTTCTACGGATAGAGCTTTGGTTCATGTAAAAGAAATTTCAAAAGAGCCTCATGCTGTTGGTTTTCCCGGACATTCGGAGGTGCGTTCCTACATAATTTCAGAACTTGAAAAACTTGGCCTACAAACCACAGTACAAACAGGCTATTCGATCGGAGATTGGGTCAATTTAAGTAAAGTAACCAATATTCTAACTCGCATTAAAGGAAAGGAAAACGGGAAGGCTCTTTTAGTAATGAGTCATTATGATAGTAGCCCCCATTCTGCCCTCGGAGCAAGTGATGCAGGTAGTGGCGTGGCCACTATTTTAGAGGGTACAAGGGCCTTTTTGGCACAGAACAAGCAACCTAAGAACGATATCATCATATTAATAACAGATGCAGAGGAATTAGGCCTCAACGGTGCCGGCCTCTTTGTAAAAGAGCACCAATGGTCAAAAGACGTAGGTCTTATCCTTAATTTTGAAGCACGTGGCAGTGGTGGCCCAGGGATTATGTGGATGGAAACCAATCGTGGCAATGCAAACCTGGTTAAGGAGTTTATAAAGGCTGCGCCTAAATATCCCGTAGCCTATTCCTTAGTTTATAGCGTTTATAAAATGTTGCCTAACGATACCGACCTCACAGTTTTTAGGGAAGGTGCGGATATAGATGGTTTTAACTTTGCCTTTATTGACGACCATTTTGACTACCACACGGTTAGGGACAGCTATGAAAGGCTGGACAAAAACACCCTTGCCCATCAAGGAAGTTATTTAATGCCGATGTTGCAGCATTTCGGTGAAACCGATTTGGATAGCGTTAGAAGTCTTAGGGATTCTGTTTACTTTAATATTCCCTTCTTTAAAACAATCTCCTACCCCTTTGATTGGATTTGGCCAATGTGGGGACTTGCAGCTATCCTTTTCCTGGTCCTAATTATACTAGGGTTTAGAAAAAAAGTCTTAAACGGCATAGACATTCTAAAAGGGTTTGTTCCTGTACTATTTTCTTTGATTATAAACGGAATCGTAGGTTACTATAGTTGGAGAGTTCTAAAATGGCTATATCCAGCTTATCAGGATATGTTACATGGATTTACCTATAACGGCCATGCCTATATTTTTTCTTTTGTATTTTTCTCAATTGGCGTATGCTTTTATGCTTATCACAAATTCAGGATAATAAAAACACCTAACCTTTTAATTGGGCCAATATTCATTTGGCTGGTATTATGTGCATTGATATCAAGCTATTTGGACGGCGGCGCTTTCTTTATTGTTCCAGTATACGGGGTTTTAGTGGCTCTGTTTATCCTTATTAACCAAAAAAAACCAAATGCCTTTTTATTAGTCTTTTTGGGACTCCCTGCATTGTTCGTGTTTACTCCCATAATCCAATTATTTCCAATAGCTCTTGGCCTAAAAATACTGGTGGCCACAACAGTTATGACCACACTCACTTTTTTTCTGCTTTTACCTTTATTTCTGCAGTATAGGAACAAAAGGGCATTGGCCTTATTAAGTTTGTTACTTTTTGTAGGGTTTATGGTATCGGCTCATATGAATGCCGGATTTACGGAAGACAATGCTAAACCTACAAGTTTATCTTACGTTTTGGACGTTGACAATAAAGAGGCACAATGGATAACTTATGAAAATGTACCATCTGAATGGACTGCACAATACGTTGAGACTAAAAATGATGTTATAGGAAAATTAGCCAAAAACACTATCGATAGTAAATACGGTTCAAACATTACCTATACCTCAGAAGCCCCTTTGAAAAAGATAAATTCTCCTAAAATAGAGATACTCACAGACACCGTTCAAAATAAAAATAGAAAAATAGAACTTTGCATTACACCACAACGGAATGTGAATAGATTGGAAATCTTCAGCAATGGTGCTCCTATAAAGAAGGCCTCAGTAAATGGTATTGAACTTTCTGATTATTTTCTTGAGAATAGAAGTAGAGGAAAGTTAATTACGCACTTCATTAGTAACAACGCCTACACGGAATTATTCTTGGAAATACCCAAGGATTCTGCTCTAGAACTAACCATTTATGAAGCATCTAACGATTTATTGGAGAATCCGTTATTTTCGGTCCCTAAAAGACCTAAGGACAATATACCTATGCCTTTTATTCTTAATGATGCAGTACTCACCATTCAAAAACTGAACTTTGACTAAGACTGTCGGAATCATAGGTTGCGGTTGGTTGGGACTTCCTTTGGCCAAACATTTTGTTGACCGGGGTTTCTCCGTAAAGGGCACCACAACATCAGAAAATAAGGTTAAAATCCTAAAGGAAGCGGGGATTTCCCCCTACCGGATATCACTCTCAGCGCATAAAATACAAGGTCCCGTCTCAGGATTTTTAGAGCATTTACCTATTCTTATCATTAACGTTCCACCAGGTCTAAGAGGTAAGGGTCCAAAGGAAAGTTATATTAAAAAGATGGTTTTGCTCCACAATGAAATTAAAAAAACTGCAATTAAAAAAGTGCTTTTTGTGAGCAGCACATCGGTTTATGGCGATGTTCCAGGTGATGTAACCGAGGAAACTACCCCAAATCCCGTTACGGAATCAGGTAGACAACTCCTTGCCAGCGAAAATTTATTCAGGGAAAACAAAAACCTACAAACGACCATTATTCGTTTCGGCGGTCTTATTGGACCTAATAGACATCCCGTAACCATGTTATCCGGACGGGAAAATCTGAAGGGTGGCGATGCGCCTGTAAATCTTATTCACTTGGATGATTGTATTAACCTGATTCATGCTATCATAAAATATGAGCAATGGGGCGAGGTCTTTAATGGTGTTTATCCGGATCATCCCTTAAAGAAAGATTATTATGCCGCTGAAGCTTTAAAAAGAAGTATAGAACCGCCAGAGTACCAGGTTTTTGAAGATAAATCACATAAGAAAATAGATACTTGTAAGTATTTTCTTATTAATAATAAAATTTTATACACCTCTATTCATTCTTAGTTGACCACAACTTTTGATATGTTTACAACAAATAGTATAGATTACATGTTAATATCTTATTGATTTTTAAGTAGTTATCGATGAAATACATATCTTTGGGTAATCCTTAAAATCAAAAAGTCATGAAAAAGTCTAAGTTAAGGGAGAGGGTTTTGATGGAATTAGAAAATCTTATTTCCCTAAGTTGTAAAAATGCAACCAAGTCCAGAAAATTTGAGGAATTGCACATTGCTTTGCTTAAAAAGTATTATAATGCCACAGATGTAAGCATAGATTATCAGAGACATCGTATTGAAATGGATATTGTTATAGACGATAAAGTTTACAATCCCAGAAGAGCCAACATCTATTTGCCTACGCTCCATACCAACTTATTATTCAGAAATCTAAAGAAGTTCCTTAAGTCTTGTATAGAAAATGATGATAAGAGCATTGGATTCTATGCACAACTTTTGAACACTTTTACAACTCAAGAAACCCGCTATTCGCTGGTTTAGGAGAACCTATTACATATCTGGTTAAAAAAGACGCTCATCAGCGTCTTTACCTTTTTATTAAGATTTAAGGCTTTCCTTAACAGGTTCATAGCGAATATTTTAATAGTTTAGCGCACCAAAAAAATTAATAAACGATGAAAAAATTACTTTTTGCGCTCTTCTTAACTATTAGTTTTTATGCAACGGCGCAAACCGCGAGCGAGTTACAAAAACACTATGAGGCATTTTATAACCAAATGCGCATACAAGGAGATGTTGATGGGGTCATTAATGCCCTTACCCATCTTAATGTATTATCACCATCAATAGAAAGAAGGGATACATTGGCCTACATCTACGCAAACGATAATAAGCATTTGCAGGCATTGAATACCATAGGT
>JBARUM010000724.1:0-3384 GCA_049645725.1 Maribacter sp. | reverse complement strand
GATTTATACAAACAACTGGCTTTGCAAAATCTGCATATCGAAAAGGATAAAATTAGGGGCACCCTCTTCAATTCTGGAGTACAGGAGGTTACCATTCCACAAATCTTGGTTTCCTATTATGATAAGAACAAGGAGTTAATCTGGGTAGACAATCACTTTATGAGAGAAGGTGTTCGTATTCAACGTAAGCAATATTTTGATTATGAAACTCAAAATCTGAACGGTCTTCAGCACATTATAAGTAGTCTTGATAACTGCTTTGTCAATGGACTGCCCAATGCCTCCATTGCCGAGAAGATTTTTCCAAACAGAATTTTACAACATCGGTTAGAACAATTGCAGCAATTTGAAGGCAATGGATTTGAATTTATAAAGATTGAATTGAACAGTTATATCGGAAATCCCAATTAGTTTGAAAAAATACCTTTACATATCGTTTATGATTTTGGGCTCTATGTCCTGCAAAAATGAAGTGGTACCACATACCGTTGAGGAGATTTCATTTCAACTGATAAGCGCAAAAAGAACCTACGTGGCCGGGGAAAGTATTCAAGTAAAGTTTATCGGAAAATCGGCTTATCTACCCTACCTATGGATAAATAACGCTTTCGGAAGTGCTATACTTCAACCTACAACTAAAGAGAACCAATTTACGTTTCACTTTCCAAAAACATTTTATGAAAAATCGGGTATTTGTACTTGGCGATTGGTAGGCGACAACAGTCGATATACCTCAGGTAAAATTACCATACAACCAAATGCCAACAAGAATAAGCAAATAGAATCCTACTTGGGACCACCAAGCATTATCGCAGGTGAGATTGATTACACTATGTTAATTGCGGCTCCAGTTGATATCTACGATAATCCTTTGATGGATTCTACTCTGGTATCCGTAAAAAAGCAATTCAATACCACTATTGAAGAAGCAACGGTGCCATTGAAAAATGGTATAGCTTGGAAAAACCTGTACAGTCCCAAAAATTCAGGTCGTATGCTTATTGCCGCTTCCTCATATCAGACAACAAGTAAAGAGTTGACGGCCATGGTCTATCCTGCAAATGCCACGGATTTCAACATAGAATATCAAAGTAATCATAACTATGCAGATGGCAACCAAATCATTACTTTCTCAACGGATATCCTAAAGGATAAGTTCAACAATATTGTAAGTGATGGTACACTGGTCACCTTTACTGTAAGCGATTCCAGAGAAATGCGCCTACAAACGACAGGAACGACAATAAACGGAATTGCCAAAGGCAGATTGTTACATCCATACAATCCTACTCAATGGACCGTTAAAGCATATGTGACAGGCGCCGCACAAAGCAATAAGATTCACCTAGGTTTTAAATCTGCCCTCAAAGATTTCAAAATAGCTTATTCGATTGATGGTAGAACAATAGACATTTCTGAAATGCAAAGCTTTATGGGACAGCTAGTACCGGATGGTATTCCTCTAACTCTTGAAATACGGGATGATAGAGAAGTATTATTGAAAACTTTACGTACTACATCAAGACTGGGAAATGCCTCATTTGTCATTTCAAAAGATTTTTATCCGAATGCAGCATGTGAACTAACTATTCGTACCGCAGGAATCGTAAAAACCAAAACGGTGCAATTACAATGAAATTCAACCGTACCCTATACCGCGTTTTTTTAATACTGTCATTTTTGGCGGTAAATGCTCTTATCTTGGTCGGGGTAAGTTCCGTATTTTCTTATCTCAATACCGGTGCGGACCGCGCTACGATATTACATTTGCCCAAAGAACTCTTACCCAATTATTTACCCAAGGTTGAATGGGCGCCTCTGGCCAACGAAGGTAGACCCATGGAATTACCAACACTTGCCGAAATAGAACGTGACTATTTGAAGGCGTGGTATGTTAGAAGTATAGCTTTGGAAACCAATGAACCCTACGGTATTGCAGACTATTATACGGACAGTGCACGGGTAAAATTGTTCGATATTCTTGACCTTAACAAACAGAACAATAGCTATTTTAAAAGCACAACCCTAAGGCACCATCCTAAATTGGAATTTTATAGCGCCGATGGGAAAATAGCAGTGCTTACCGACGAAAATGTCGAACTTTATGAAGAAGCCTATATCAAAAATGAACCCATATCACAACATACTGAAATCGCATCCTATCAAGTCATGTTGATATTGGAAGATGGGTTTTGGCGCATTCGGCATTTTGTAAAACTTCCGCAAAAAAAAATGGAAAGGCCCGATATATCGAAACCTGAAATGATGGACGTTTCCAATATCAAAGGAATTAATTACTATCCGCAAAAAAATCCTTGGAATATGTACGGCACAGGCTTTAACGATAGTACTATCAATGATGATTTCAAAAAAATAAAAACGTTGAAATTAAATACGGTACGCATTTTTGTGCCGTATGAAACCTTTGGTAAAGCTGAAGTAGTTATAGAGAAAGTTGACCAGCTCAAACAAACATTAGATTTGGCTGCAAAAAATGATTTGAAAGTTATCGTAACCTTGTTCGATTTTTATGGGGATTACAGTTTAAGGGATTGGACACTTACCCATAGGCACGCAGAGCAAATCGTCAAAGAATTAAGAAATCATAAAGCCCTATTGGCTTGGGATATTAAAAACGAACCGGACTTGGATTTTGAAACACGAGGCAAAACCCGAGTAATTGCCTGGCTCCAACAAATGCTTTTAGAAGTGAAGGCTTGTGACAAGAAGCATCCTGTAACTATTGGATGGTCAAGCCCAAAGGCTGCTACGAACTTGGCCGAAGAAACTGATTTTGTGTCCTTTCATTACTATAGAGAGCCCTCTCAATTTAAAGAAGCCTTTTCAACATTAAAAGCCAACGTATTTGATAAACCTATTGTACTGCAGGAATATGGATATTCGTCGTACGATGGTATTTGGAATGGGTATCTTGGGTCAGAAGAAGACCAAGCGGAATACTTTGATACCATGCAAGCACTATTGGAAGAAGAAAAAGTGCCTTATTTATTTTGGACACTTTATGATTTTAAATCCGTTCCTAATTCGGTAGTGGGTAGAATTCCATGGCGTAAGGCACAACAAAAACATTTTGGTTTGTTAGATACTAAGAAACGTCAAAAAAAAGCGTATCGATCATTGGTACAAGAAAAATAAAGAGAGGCGGTTAACCAGACCACCTCCCTTCAACCTAACCTAAAAACTACACTATTTCCTTTATATTTTCAGTTGCCAAATCCAATTCCAAGCCGGTGGATTTAGAAAATTGTATGGCCTTAAAATAATCAACATACATTTTAGTAATGTCGGACATGGGCAATGAACAAGCTGCTTTATAGTTGGTCATCCCTAAATGAATTCGGTAAGAATCATGTTGTAAAATGT
>JBARUM010000723.1:0-2078 GCA_049645725.1 Maribacter sp. | reverse complement strand
TATATCAGCCCTATCCATAGTTCACCTCGCTCCCCTCCGGTCTTAGGTTATTAACTTTTTTCAAGTTATGAGTCTCCCCCCAGACCCCCTCTTTCAACATCATAATGTTTATATTTATTTTGATGCTAATCTAAAGGCCCTATCCGGTTTTTGCTTCACGCTAATCTGCCGGAATCGCTACAAAAACCGGACAGGATCCACGCGCAAAGTTTTTGGGTAAGATTTGGGAAGGGAAACCCCAAATATTTTTTGAAACCCTTTGGAAGTTATATCATATTGATTGTTATTTCAATCAAAATTTGTATATTTGTATGAAATAACAATCATTTTAGTCATGACTAAGAGAAAACAAACACTGTTTCCGAAACATATAAAAATTTTGGAGCGGATGGGAGAAAACATAAAATTAGCGAGGAAAAGGAGAAAACTTACAACGGTTCAAGTTGCTGAAAGGGCCGATATTGTTAGAAGTACGTTATATCTTATAGAAAAAGGCGATCCTAGCGTGGGTATTGGTTCATACTTTAATGTACTGCGGGTTTTAGGGCTGCAAGATGATTTCTTAAAACTAGCTGCCGATGACGAATTTGGAAGAAAATTACAAGACTTAGATTTATTATAAAGGGGATGGATGGCGCAAGGTAAATTTGACATACACGTTTATGCACATTGGCAGGGAATGCCGGAAGCTAAGATGATAGGTGTTCTTGCGGCTCATTATGCCAAAGGAAAAAAAGCCTTTAGTTTCGAATACGATAAGGATTGGATAAAATCGGAACAACAGCTATTATTAGATCCGGATATCCGATTCTATTCTGGTCCGCAGTACCCCAATAACAAAGAAAATTTCGGGGTCTTTTTGGACAGTATGCCAGATACTTGGGGGCGAACCCTAATGAAAAGACGAGCAGCACAAGAGGCAAGGGAGCTTGATAAACAAGCACCTACACTATATGAAATCGATTACTTATTGGGAGTTTATGATGAAAGTCGTATGGGCGCTTTACGTTTTAAAACCGACCCCAATGGCCCATTTTTAGATAATAGTGAAGACAATCCTACCCCACCTTGGTCATCGGTCAGAGAACTTCAAGAAGCAGCTAATAATTTTGAAAACGATACGGATAATGATGCGATAAGGAAATGGCTGGCCGTTCTAATGGCTCCCGGATCTTCATTGGGAGGCGCCAGACCCAAAGCCAATATTTTGGATGAACACGGAAACCTATGGATAGCTAAATTTCCATCCAAAAATGACATTATAGATAAAGGGGCGTGGGAATTTTTAACATATCGATTGGCAGTAAATTGCGGTATCGAAATGGCATCTTCAAGAATTGAAAAGATAGTTGGGAAATATCATACTTTTTTTACAGAACGTTTTGATAGAGTAGTAGGTGAGCGCATTCATTTCTCCTCTGCAATGACCATGACCGGTAATAATGAGGATAATACCCGAGATAGCCCTGCAAGTTATCTGGACATTGCCGAATTCATCCAAACCAACGGGATAAATATTGATAAAAACCTACAGCAACTATGGCGTAGGATTGTTTTTAATATCGCTGTTTCGAATACCGATGACCATTTGCGTAATCATGGTTTTATCCTAACATCCAAAGGTTGGATACTTTCTCCCGCCTTTGATATTAACCCATCAATAGACAAAGACGGACTAGCGTTAAATATTGATATGGAAAATAATGCTTTGGATTTAGAGTTGGCCAAAAGCGTAGGCGAGTACTTCCGTTTGGACGACAAACAAATGGATACTATTATCGAAGAAGTTCTAGAATCGGTGGGGCAATGGAAAATGATGGCGAACGAAATCGGAATTCCAAGGACGGAACAAGAATTAATGTCAGCGGCATTTATTGATGGCTAGTTGTTGTATTTGTCAAATATGTAGATAAAAGCTAAAAATTCCGACATATTCAGCATATCTGTCGATGGTGTAATCATCCAGTAATATTATATAAATCACTACAGGTGTTTATAATACTCCAAGTAAAGGAAATACTAAAAAGAGACGCTAGCTCATAAACCTTCTATGAAATTTCATTTGTTTCAGAAAAGAA
>JBARUM010000722.1:0-16195 GCA_049645725.1 Maribacter sp. | reverse complement strand
GTTCAGACCAATATGATGACTCGTGCCGTGCATGAAGTATTTTTTGTAGGCTGGCCAATCTGGATTTTCGTTTTGTACATCGGCTTTGTCCAACAAGCCTAATCCCAATAATTCCGAAGTCATTAATTTGCCACATTCTTTATGATAATCCGCCCAAATGGTTCCAGGTACCAATAATTGTGTCGCTTCGTTCTTAACACGTAATACGGCATTGTAGACATCTTTTTGCCGTTGGGTAAATTTGCCGTTTACGGGAATAGTGCGAGTAAGGTCACTAGAATAATTGGCGTATTCGGCAGCCACATCCATCAAAATTAAATCACCGGCTTGGCACTGTTGGTTGTTCTCTATATAATGTAAAACATTCGCATTGTTTCCTGAGGCGATAATAGGGGTGTAAGCAAATCCTTTGGAGCGATTGCGGATAAATTCATGCAATAGTTCAGCTTCAATCTCATATTCCCAAACACCCGGTTTTACAAAACCTAGCAACCTTCTAAATCCTTTTTCCGTAATGTTACAGGCAATTTGCATCAAGTTGATTTCTTCTATTTCCTTTACCCCTCGTATCTGTTGTAGTATTGGGTTACTTTTGGCAACTTGGTGGGCAGGGAATTTCTGTTGGCAGTTGATTATGAATCGGTCTTCCCGCGTTTGCGTTTCTACAGCTTGCCTATAATGTTCGTTGGTGTTTAAATAGATGGTTTCAGCCTCGGTCATCAAATCAAAAAATACTTTATCAAAATCCGTCAACCAATAAATCGTTTCAATCCCAGAAACTTCCGTAGCCTTTTCCTTGGTCAATTTTTCCCCCTCCCAAACAGCGATGTGATCATTGGTTTCCCTAACAAACAGAACCTCCTTATGCTTTGCATTCATTGCATCGGGAAACAGGATTAAAATAGTTTCTTCTTGATCTGCACCGCTCAGGTAAAATATATCCCGGTGTTGCTCAAAAGGCATGGTACTATCCGCACTAATGGGATAAATATCATTGGAATTGAATACGGCTATACTTCTGGCTTTCATTTGAGCCATGAATTTTTTACGGTTTTTTATAAAAAGTGTATCGGGTATTTGATCGTACTTCATAGAATTGGTATTTGTTATAAAATTAAGGATTAACTGTTGTTTTCACAGTAAACACCAAATAGATTTATGATAATTGCATTAATAAACGCATATTATATTCTCCTGTAATTACTTAACTTGACCCAGCTAACCTATTATATTACTACTAACTTTATCTTTATGAAAAAACTGACTTTCCTTTTTCTTTTTTCCCTTGTTATTCTGTCTTGTTCAGAAGCTGAAAAGCAGGAAACACAGGCCGAATTATTCGCACGTATCGATACCGAAATAAAACAAAATACCAAAGGTTATAACACGCTAAAAGAGGCCACTGAAACCATTGGGCACCGACTGACGGGTTCCGAAAATGGTGCAAAAGCGGAAGAGTACACCTATAATAAATTTAAGGAATATGGTTTTGAGGACGTAGCCTACCAAACCTTTGAGGTAGAAGCGTGGTCCAGAGGAATGGTATCCTTAAAAGTAAACAACCAAGATATTAAAGTAGTGACTTTGGGACATTCTCCCGTAGCATCAGAAGTTACAGGAGAGATAGTGGATATGGGCAATGGTCTCGAGGCGGATTATGAGGCCAAACCAGGGGCGGTGGAAGACAAAATTGCTTTAGTGTACATTAATATTTTAGAGGGAAGCCCAAAAGGATTGACCAACCTGCACAGAAGTGAGAAAACGGCCTTGGCCATTAAATATGGTGCGAAGGGAATCATTATTATCAATCAAGTGCCAAACGGCGTATTGCTTACAGGAACTGCCTCTGTTACAGGGGAATTAATTCCCATTCCGGCAGTTTGTATCGGAATGGAAGACGGTATGGCCTTAAAGGAGACATTGGAGACAAAGTCTGCCAGCGCAGAGATAAAAATGACGAACAAAAGTGATATTATTAAAGCTAGAAATGTTGTGGCCACCCTACCGGGAAGTGAAATTCCTACAGAGGAAATAGTGATTGGTGGGCATTTGGATTCCTGGGATTTGGCTACTGGTGCTATTGATAACGGTATTGGTTCTTTTGCCGTCCTAGATATTGCGAGAGCGTTTAAAGCAAATAACCTCAACCCAAAAAGAACGGTAAAATTCATCATGTTCATGGGAGAGGAACAAGGGTTATTGGGTTCTACCTATTTGGTCAAGGAAGCCATAAAGAACAATACCATAGAAAATATTAAATACATGATGAACTTGGATATGGCAGGGAACCCCATTGGGATGAACGCAGGTGGAAAATTAGATAACGAAGACTTTTTTAAAAATTTGGGAGCGGCAATTCAGCAACAGGATTCCATTTTTCAAAATACTTTTTCCAACCGTTCTGGTTTACATAGTGACCATCAACCTTTTATGTTGGAAGGTGTACCTATCCTATCAATTCATAGCAATTTGGACCGTTCTATTTATGGGTGCTATCATTCGGACTGTGATGATTTTAATTTGGTAAACGAGGAACACATGACCAATACCTCACGTTTTGGAACTATGATGCTCTATGCTTTGGCCAATGCTGATAAACTCCCAGCCACCAAAATGGATAGCGAGACTACAAAGCAGTTTATGATCGACAATAATTTGAAGGAAAAATTAATTATTGGTAACGATTGGAAATGGGAAGAATAAAAAGAGTTTTCGGCGTACGCTTGCCAGTCATCAGTTATAAAAAATATAACAGTTGGATATTGTGATGCCAGTTTTCTAATCGCTAAACTGTTCCTATGAAAAGAATAAATGTACTTATTTGGTTTTCTGTTTTTACTCTTGGCTGTTCCCAGAAACCGGAAGAAAAAGCAACTAACTATTTTGAAATTATCCGTCCTGAATTTACTGGGGAATTGGCCTATGAAACTACTTCTTTTGTAGAACAATATTGGCGTGTAGCCGGTAATACGGGATTCAATGAAAGTGTATCTTGGATAGCCGACCATTTGGAAAAGGCAGGTTATGTATTAGAAAGTGGTGCCCATGAAAATGATCAGCTCACGTATCGTATAGAAAAGCGACCCATGGAAAACCCTACATGGGAACCTGTTTCCGCTTCGCTGCAAATTATAGGTGAAGACGAACCACTTCTGGTTTCAGAAAGTAATAGGAACATGACCTATCTCAATTCCGTCTCAACTCCAGAAGGAGGTGCAACGGCTGAAATAGTTTATATAAAAAATTCCGAGAATCTGGTAAATCCTGATATCGAGGGAAAAATAGTATTTGTGGAGACCAGTGCAGGACCTATGTATGAAAATTTAGTTTCTAAAGGAGCACTGGGCATCATCACCTATAATAATCCTTCCTATCTGCAGCCAGAGAAAAATTCGACCTCTATTCAATTTAGAAGTTTACCCCCACAGACCGAAAGCAAGTTGTGGGGCATAGCACTTTCCTATGCCGCTAAAGAAAAGTTAAAAGCAGCTTTAGAAAAAGGAATGGTAAAAGTCCGTGTGAATATTCAAACCAAAATATATTCATCCGAAGAACTCACGGTAGTCGCCAATATTAGAGGAAAAAATAATCCATATGAACGCTTGGTGTTTAGTGCGCATATTCAAGAGCCAGGGGCTAACGATAATGCTACAGGAGTTGGTGTGCAATTGGAAATGGCTTCGCTTGCTGCCAAGTTTATAAACGAGGAGAAAATCACAATCGACCGTACCATGACTTTTATATGGGGTGACGAGATTATCTCCACAAGACGATACATTGAAGAGGATGATAAAAGGGCAAAAGGCATTAAATGGGGTATGAGCTTAGATATGGTAGGGGAAAATACCGCCATAACAGGCGGTTCCTTTTTAATAGAAAAAATGCCCGACCCAAGCGCAATATGGACTAGGGGCAACGACAAGCATTCGGAATGGGGCGGAGATACAATGACTTTAGAAGAAATGAAGCCCCACTACCTAAACGATTTTATCATCCAAAATTTTCTGAAACAAGGTGAATTTGCCAATTGGGAAGTAAACACCAATCCTTTTGAAGGTGGCAGTGACCATACCCCTTTTTTGGATGCAGATATTCCAGGATTATTGTTGTGGCATTTTACAGATCAATTTTATCATACGGATAATGACCGATTGGATAAAGTTTCCAAGAAAACACTTAAAAATGTGGGTGTCGCGGCGTTGGCGAGCGGACTAGAATTAGTGAATGCCGATACTAGTACAGCACTTGATGTTTTAGAAGGTTTAGAAATACTCGCAAAGGAACGGTTACGAACAGAATACGAACTAAGTGCAAAAGCAATGATACAAAACTCATCTATTTCAGAGGAAACCGTCATTCTTACTGCGTGGGAAGATTGGTATTCAAAAGCTTTTGAATCTGTTTTTGATATGTCCTCATCGACAGACGAAAAACTTAAAGAACAAGTAACGAAAGCGAAAATAGAATTAAGGACCTTCAACAATAAACAAATTGAAAAGCTAGGACAGTAAAAAAAGGGCTTTAAAGCCCCCAAGTTAAAGTTGGTTAATTGATATTATTTTGAAATTACGCTTTTAATGACTCCAATTACGGCCATAATGACACTGCCCCCAACTGCACCTCCCTAGAATACCTAATACACTATTAACAAGTGTGCCTAAATCTTGTTTAGGTAGTAACTTTCCAGCGACTGCACCAGAAATGAGTTGAATGATTATCGGCAAATACTCTTCCATTATTTAATAATTCATATATAATCGTATTTTTTTATTTTCTTGCCGAGGGTAAAACTTATTGTTAACTTCCGCCTAACAATATAAGTATCATTCGCACTATGAAATTTTTTTATGCCCTAAGTTTATTGAGCATTGCCGTCACTACTGCTCAAATTAAACCAACCACACCACAACAAATAACTGAAGCTTTAAATGCAAAAAAACGATTAGAAGAAACTTCGCTGGTCAAAAATGTTTCCATGAAAAATATAGGCCCCACTGTTATGAGTGGTCGCGTAGCGGATTTAGAAGTAAACCCCAATGACCCTACAGAGTTTTATGTAGGTTATGCTTCTGGAGGAGTATGGCATACTAAAAATAATGGCACTTCTTTCCTACCTATTTTGGATAATGCACCCTCTATAAATGTTGGAGACATTGCAGTGGATTGGGCTAGTGGAACTATTTGGGTGGGGACTGGCGAAAATATTTCATCACGTTCCTCATACTCGGGAATAGGTCTACTTAAATCGGGTGACAATGGTAAGACTTGGGATAACAAAGGTCTACGGGATGCTCATCACTTTGGCCGCATCCTAATTAATCCTAAAAATCCAAATGAGCTAGTAGTCGGCGTTACGGGACATCTGTATTCGCCCAACGAGGAAAGAGGAATGTATAAGACTATTGATGGTGGTGATACTTGGCAAAAAACTTTATTTGTCAACGGCACTACCGGTATTATCGACGTTGCCCACGAGCCAAATAATTTTATGATTCAATATGCTACGGCATGGGATAAAAGCAGAAAGGCATGGGACTTTGTGGGCAATGGAAATGCCTCGGCAATTTATAAAAGCACTGACGCAGGTACCAGCTGGACTAAAATTTCTAATAGAGATAGTGGTTTTCCCACCGGAGAAGGTGTAGGACGGATAGGTCTGGCTGTTTATGACGAAAACACGGTATACGCAGTTCACGATAGTCAGTTCAGAAGACCAAAGAAGGAGGGGAAGGACAAAAAATCCGAAAGCTTGGGGAAAGATGATTTTAGAGCTATTTCGGTGACCGATTTTCAAACACTGAACAATACCAAATTGGACGACTACCTTAAGGCAAATACTTTTCCGAAGAAATACACCGCCGCATCAATTAAACAAATGGTGCTAAAAAATGAGGTGCGACCAGCAGATTTAGCCACCTATAATGAGAATGCAAATTCTACTATGTTCAATACACCAGTTGTAGGCGCTGAGGTATACCGCAGCGATGATGCGGGTAAAACCTGGAAGAAACAAAATGAAGACTACATAGATGATTTTTTTTACAGTTATGGCTATGTATTTGCACAGGTCAGGGTAGACCCTACGAATAAAGACAAGATTTATCTCTTGGGAGTCCCCATTATAAAATCCGAGGATGCTGGTAAGACTTATACCTCCATTAATGGCGAAAACGTACATGTTGACCATCATTCGTTATGGGTTAATCCTAAAATGCCCGGGCATTTAATAAATGGTAATGATGGAGGTTTAAATATCTCTTATGATGATGGCGAACATTGGATCAAAAATAACTCAGAAGCTGTTGGTACTTTTTTTGCGATTAATATTGATCATCAAGAACCATACAATGTATATGGAGGCCTTCAGGATAATGGGGTTTGGATGGGTCCACATAATGCCGAAATTGATTTTAGATGGCAGCAAACAGGGCATCATCCTTGGAAAGGAATAGCCGGGGGCGATGGCATGCAGATTCAAATAGATCGCAGGAATCCAAGTATTATATACACTGGATCACAGTTTGGATATTATTCTAGGCTTGATATTAAGGAAAATAAGAAAACATTCATACGTCCAAAACACGAACTTGGAGGCACACCATATCGCTTTAATTGGGAAACACCGATCTTATTATCCAATCATAATCAAGATATTTTATACTTGGGCACCCAAAAATTATTACGTTCAATGAACCAAGGTGATGACTGGGAAGCTATTTCCCCAGATCTAACGATGGGCGGCAAACTCGGAAATGTTCCCTATGGCACTCTGACCACAATCTCCGAATCGCCATTTCAATTTGGTTTACTATATACAGGTAGTGATGATGGACTAGTACAAATAAGTACAAATAGCGGAGGTTCATGGAAGGTTATCTCAGATAATTTCCCAAAAGGACTCTGGACCAGTACTGTACTGGCATCCCAGCATAAAAAAAATCGTGTTTACGTGGCTATGAGCGGATATCGGTTAGATAATTTTGAGTCTTATATTTACGCGAGTGATGATTTCGGTGAAAATTGGTTGAATATTTCTGATACGATTCCATCCTCTCCAGTAAATGTAATAATAGAGGATCCCGAAAATGAAAACTTACTCTTTGTAGGTACTGATAATGGCCTGTATACCTCTTTTGATCGCGGGAGCACTTGGGAGGTCTTCCAGAACGGCATGCCAAATGTTGCGGTTCATGATTTAGTGATTCAACCTGAGGCTAAACATCTTTTAGTAGGAACACATGGGCGTAGTATTTATAGGGCGGACATTTCAAAATTACAGTTGATGAGTACTGAAATAATGAGTGAGGAATTACACGTGTTTAATTTGGAAAACATTAAATACTCCGAGAATTGGGGTAGTTCTTGGAATTCGTGGTCCAAACCACAAACGCCAGGATTGGATATTACCTTTTATTCGGATGAGGCCGTTACTTTCTTGGCTACCATAATGAGCGAGGACAATATAGAAGTAAGCAGTACAGAAATAGTAGCTGATAAAGGCTTTAATGTTTTATCATTCGACGTTGCTTTTTCTAAAGCTGGAAAAATGAACTATTTGAAAAAGCATAAAACAGAATTGACAGAAGCCAAAAACGGTAAGACCTATCTTCTAAAGGGCACTTATACCGTAGTCCTGAAGGGCAACGGTGCGGAAGAGAAAAAGAAGTTTATTATTGAATAAAATATAATATGGAACTCTCCCTTAGCATACCTGCACTTTTATTTCCGGCAATTTCACTGACCATGCTAGCTTACAACGCTAGATACCTGGCCATTGCCGCCTTAATAAGACAATTGCATCAGAAATATCAGGAAACGGAGTCAAAATCAATCGGACGACAGGTAAAACAACTTAGAAAACGGCTATCGATTATAAAAAACATGCAAGCCACAGCTATTTTTAGCTTCCTTTTGGCGGTAATAACAATGTCCTTAATATATGTTGAATTACGTTTTTGGGCAAACTTAGTCTTCGGAGTTAGTCTGTTAGCGCTCATGGTCTCACTTGTTCTATCCCTAATAGAGGTTCAGCTCTCCACAAAAGCACTTTCAATTCAGCTTAAAAATATTGAAAAATTACCATTTGTGTAAGAAACTTCAGTAATTCCTGCCATAGTTTACTTTCGGTAAAAACCTAATATTTTTACTATATTTATAAACTAGCCAAAAATCACCACTATCATGAAACGCGTAAAGGATTTAAAGTTCTTTGAGAATATTAGGGAAGTCCGGGAATTTGAGTTTGGTGTTTTTTATTACTTTGATGGTTTGGTCATTTCAGAAATTAAAGAAGGGGTCATCTTTGGATGGGAAATGGCCGAAAAAGCGGTTATGGCTTCCCGTGAAATCTTTGGGAAGGATAAACCTATTGCCTATATTTCCAATAGAATAAATAAATATCACGTTCTTCCTACCGACTGGGCGAAGTTTTATAAAAACAGGGGGCAGTTAAGCTTTTATGCGGTAGTAGGACAAACTCAAGGAAGTTTCGCAAGCCTTGTACTGGAGCGAATATTTTTTAAAAATTCTATTCGCCAATTTTCTGATATTGAGAAAGCCATACAATGGAGCATAACTAAAATTGAGAAAGCCAAAGAGTTAGCTTAGCCCAGTTTACCTGCCGATATGATATAAGGCATCGCCTTGATTTACAACAGCTTGATGATTCAGACAGATGACATAGCCGTCAAAAGGAGCTTTTATCTTGCTCGTTTTCATGGCATATGTATCAGAAACTAATCCTATTTCCTCCCCTTTTTTAACTTTATTACCATTAGGGATTTTTGGAATGAAAATTCCAGCCGTTGATGCTCTAAGCCATTTTCTTTCTTTTAAATGTATCGTCTTATGCGAGATGTCAGCTAACACTTTAGGATTAGACATTCCCAAATAACGTAGCACTCTTAAAATACCCTTGACACCCTCCGTTATTGAAAAATCATCAAATCGCATACTCTCGCCACCTTCATAAACTATAGTGGGTTTTTTCATTGTAAATGCTACATTTCTAAAAGATCCTTTTATTAAGGAAGAAGAAAAAGTCAAGGGCGCATTGAAAACAGAAGCCAGCTCCACACTTTTTTCGTCTTCCGCGGTGTATCTTACCTGTGGAAAATTATTCCGCTGTCCACCTCCCGTGTGCAAATCAATTGCAAAATCTACCTGATGCATAATTTCGCGAGTATAGTAATAAGCAATCCTGCTCGCCATAGACCCAGCCTTGGTTCCTGGAAAGCTTCGGTTAACATCCTTGCCGTCCGGTACGTCCCTTGAAAAATGAATAAAACCAAAAATATTTAAAATAGGAACAGCGATTATGGCACCGGCCTTGACCTTAAAATTTCCATTTTGAAGCATTCTTCGCACAATTTCAATCCCGTTCACTTCGTCTCCATGAAGCCCCGCTTGCACCAAAATGGCTGGACCGGGGTTTTTTGCATTGAAAACGTACACCGGAATATCTATCAATGTTCCCGTCGGAAGACGGTCTATCGTTATTTTTAAGAATTTATCTTTGCCCGGAAGAACAGATTCCCCTCCAATAGTAATTGTTTTATTCTCTGTTTCTTCTTTCATTCTTTTTATCATAAATTCCCTAATCTTTTTGCCCCTAGTATTCTTATCGCTGCTTCTATAGTTATTTGTGACCTTTAAGGCACCAAATTAATAAGTAAGGTATCTTCTGTTACATAATTCAAACTTTATCTCCGCTTATTTAAAGGATTATTGATACAGGACAATGAGTTTTGTAAGATACCTTTCCTGGATCTTACTGGCGATTATTCTTTTGTAGATAAAACCTGTGCCGACATGAAGGAGTCCAATACCTATTTGCCGTTGAGGTTTTCTTGCCAGGATTATGTTAAAAACTGGTTGCCGTAAACAATCCAGGCTTGGGTTTTGCAATAAAGTTTGTTTAATATTTTTGGTCTAAAATAAGCTTTTTGGCCTTTAAATTCTAAACAGCATTTTTGATAAGATTAAAATGGGTCTAAATAATATACTAAACCTTTTGAAAACTTGTTAATAACTCGTCTGTACCGTAACTTTGGTAAGTTAAAAAAACCAACATAATGAGTGGATTGATAAAATCTTCAATAGCCCGAAAAGTGGTGATGGCACTTTCAGGTCTTTTCCTAGTTTTCTTTTTAGGACAACATTTTGTCATCAACATTACCTCCGTAATTGCACCGGATACTTTTAACTCCTGGTCTCATTTTATGGGTTATAATCCGTTAGTGCAATATATCTTACAACCCATTTTAATTGCCGGAGTAATCGTGCATTTTGTAATGGGCTTTATTTTGGAACTTCAAAACAGGGCAGCAAGGGGTTCTGTAGGGTATGCGAGCTATAAAGGAAGCGCCAATGCCTCTTGGCTATCGCGCAACATGATTATCTCGGGTTTGGTGGTCTTGGCATTTATTGGCTTACATATGTACGATTTTTGGGTACATGAAATGTCCTATAAATATATTGAAGTTAAACCGGAAGACCCTACTAGATATTATGAAGAAACAGTATTAAAATTTGAACCTATATGGAGAACTGTACTCTATGTAATTTCATTTGTATTGTTGGCGCTACATCTTTTACACGGTTTCGCCTCCTCTTTTCAAACTATGGGGGTCAACAACAAATACTCCGCAGCAATTAAATCATTTACTAAAGTATACGCGGTCGCAATTCCTTTGGGATTTGTTTTCATCGCACTATATCATCATTTAAACCCAATAACACACTAAGTATGGGCATATTGGATTCAAAAGTTCCAAAAGGGCCATTGGCCGATAAATGGACTAATCATAAAAACCACATTGAGCTGGTCAACCCCGCCAACAAGCGGAATATTGACATCATTGTTGTAGGTACCGGATTGGCCGGTGGCTCAGCAGCTGCTTCATTAGCGGAATTAGGTTACAATGTGAAAACGTTTTGTTATCAAGATTCCCCAAGGAGAGCACACTCTATTGCGGCGCAAGGAGGTGTAAACGCAGCCAAAAACTATCAAGGTGACGGTGACAGTGTTTACCGTCTTTTTTATGATACCGTTAAAGGAGGCGACTATAGGTCGCGTGAATCTAACGTGTATCGTTTGGCTCAGGTTTCTACCAATATTATTGATCAATGTGTGGCACAGGGCGTTCCTTTTGCAAGGGAATATGGCGGCCTGTTGGACAACCGCTCTTTCGGTGGTGTTTTGGTTTCAAGGACATTTTACGCTAAAGGTCAAACAGGACAGCAATTACTCTTGGGAGCTTATGCCGCCATGAACAGACAAATTCAACGTGGTAAAATAAAATCGTTCACTCGTCACGAAATGCTGGATATGGTTCTGGTAGATGGTAAAGCGCGTGGTATCATTGCCCGCGATTTGGTGACCGGCGAAATTGAAAGACATTCTGCACATGCCGTAGTATTGGCGACCGGAGGATATGGAAATCTTTTCTTCCTTTCTACCTACTGTATGGGTGCCAATGTAATGGCAGCTTGGAGAGCCCACCGTAGAGGCGCATTTATGGCAAATCCTTGTTTTACACAGATACACCCTACGTGTATTCCTGTATCGGGAGACCACCAGTCAAAACTGACATTAATGTCAGAGTCGCTGCGTAACGATGGCCGTATTTGGGTTCCAAAACGATTGGAAGATGCGCAAGCCATACGTGAAGGAAAATTGAAACCAACACAGCTTAAAGAAGAAGATAGGGATTATTACCTAGAACGAAGATATCCTGCTTTTGGAAACCTGGTGCCACGTGATGTAGCTTCTAGAGCAGCCAAAGAGCGTTGCGATGCCGGTTTCGGGGTAAATAAAACCGGAGAGGCCGTTTATTTGGATTTCGATGCCGCTATTATGCGTTACGGGAAGGAAAAGGCGTTAACATCCGGGATGAAAGATGCGGACGATAAAACGGTTCGTGAACTTGGCGAGCAAGTCGTGGAAGCCAAATACGGAAACCTTTTTGATATGTACGAAAAAATCGTAGATCAAAACCCGTACAAGACACCTATGATGATTTATCCGGCAGTACATTACACTATGGGCGGACTATGGGTAGATTATAACCTACAGACTACGATTCCCGGTTGTTATGCGGCAGGTGAAGCTAATTTTAGTGATCATGGAGCCAACCGTTTGGGCGCTTCTGCACTAATGCAAGGTTTGGCAGATGGCTATTTTGTATTGCCATACACTATTGGTGATTATTTATCAGATGACATTAGAACAGGAAAGATTCCTACAGATTCTCCCGAATTTGATGCTGCCGAGGCAGATACTAGGGTGCGAATCGAAAAATTGATGTCCGGCAAGGGAACTCACTCTGTTGATTACTATCACAAGAAACTGGGTAAAATCATGTGGAACAAATGTGGGATGAGCCGTAATGCAAAAGAACTAAAAGAAGCCATAAACGAAATCGCTGAATTACGTGCCGATTTCTGGGAAAACGTTCGTGTACCAGGTTCCGCCGATACTAAAAATCAAGAATTGGAAAAGGCAGGCCGTGTTGCCGATTTCCTAGAATTGGGAGAATTGTTCGCTAAGGATGCACTTACAAGAAATGAATCTTGTGGTGGCCATTTCCGTGAAGAATACCAAACTCCTGAAGGAGAAGCACTGCGAGATGACGAAAACTTTAAATTCGTTTCTGCCTGGGAATATAAAGGCGAACCCAAAGATGCAATTCTGCATAAAGAAGATTTGGTTTATGAAAATATTGAACTAAAGACAAGAAGTTATAAATAGTTTAAAGTCCTTGGTGGGCCAACTGCTACAGAACTACAGTTCGCAATAACTCGTCAATAACAAAAAAAATAAGGCTATGAAATTAGTATTAAAAATCTGGCGTCAAAAAAGCGCTTCTTCAAAAGGACAAATGGTGTCATATCCCTTGGACGGGATTGAAGAGGATATGTCTTTTTTGGAAATGTTGGATGTGCTCAACGAACAACTAAACAATAAAGGAGAAGAACCCATAGAATTTGATCATGATTGTAGGGAAGGTATCTGCGGAACCTGCTCGCTAATGATCAACGGTCGGGCACATGGACCTTCCTCAAGAATTACGGCCTGCCAATTACACATGCGTAGCTTTAAGGACGGTGATACTATAACCATTGAGCCATGGAGGGCTAAAGCATTTCCTGTTGTCAAAGATCTCATCGTGGACCGAAGTGCTTTTGATAGGATCCAACAAGCCGGTGGTTACATATCTGTAAACACCTCAGGAAATCCTGTGGATGCCAATGCAATTCCTATTGAAAAAGAGAATGCGGATTTGGCTTTTAATGCAGCTACCTGTATTGGCTGTGGTGCCTGTGTAGCAGCGTGTAAAAATGCAAGTGCCATGTTATTCACCTCCGCTAAAATTTCCCAATTTGCCTTACTGCCACAAGGACGTGTAGAGGCCACGGAAAGAGTACAGAATATGGTACGCCAGATGGATTTGGAAGGTTTTGGAAATTGCACCAATACAGGTGCCTGTGAAGTCGAATGTCCTAAAGGAATCTCCTTAGAAAACATTGCAAGAATGAACCGTGAATATTATAGCGCTAGCGTTAAAGGTTAATTCAATATCGCTTAAAATAATTTTGAAATCCTATACTTCGCGGTGTGGGATTTTTTATTTTTAACCATGTCCAAAAAGTATTCCGAAGAACGCATCATAGTGCCTCGATTCAATGAAGAATCTGGATTTTATACAACACCACAGCGTTCTAAAATCATGAGCAGGATTAAGGGTAAAAACACCAAGCCCGAATTAGCCTTAAGGAAAGCTTTGTATGCGGCAGGATATCGCTACCGAATCGATTATAAAAAACTAATAGGTAAACCGGACATAGCACTACCCAAATATAAAACAGTTATTTTCATAGACGGCGACTACTGGCATGGTAAAAATTGGGAAGAAAGAAAACCCAAAATTAAGACGAATCGGGAATTTTGGATTGCAAAGTTTGAGCGTAACATACAGCGTGATGAAGAGGTAAATAAGGAGCTTAAGCGTTTGGGCTACACCGTATTTAGATTCTGGGAAAGTGAAATCAAAAAAGAACTAACTGTCTGTCTACAAAAAATAATTACCCACCTCAACTCCATACGAATGCGCTGATGTTTTAAGCGATAAAACTCAATTAGGAAACCTTTAACCTTTGAAACCCCTATTTTATAAAGGCTTTAACGGATTTTCCCTCTTTTGTTTGTTACATTAAGAATGAAATAAATTATTAATCTAAAACAATACTAAATGAAGAGGATTGCAATTTTAGCAACAAATGGATTTGAAGAAAGTGAATTAAAATCTCCAAAAGAGGCAATGGAAAATGCCGGATTTAAGGTAGATATCGTAAGTCTGGAAAATGGAGAAATTAAAGGATGGGCTAATGGAAATTGGTCCAACTCCTACAAAGTAGATAGAAATGTAAAAGATGTAAGTGCGGAAGAATATAATGCCTTAATGTTACCAGGTGGGGTAATCAACCCTGACCAATTAAGAAGAAATGAAGATGCCTTAGTATTGGTACGAGATTTCTTCAAAATGAAAAAGCCGGTAGCAGCCATATGTCATGCACCACAAATCTTGATAAGTGCGGACGTCGTAAAAGGTAGAAAAATGACTTCTTTTAGTTCCATAAAAGATGATTTAATCAATGCCGGAGCCAATTGGGTAGACCAAGAGGTAGTTGTAGACGAAGGATTTGTAACCAGTAGAAATCCTAATGATTTACCAGCTTTCAATTCTAAGTTAATTGAAGAAATAAGAGAAGGAAAGCATGAAGAGCAACATGCATAGTCTCCAGACTTTTAGAATATTGAACCCGATGGAAACATTGGGTTTTTTTAGCTCTAGCAACCATTCAAATTTTACTATTTTTAAGCTGTGCGAAAAAATCAGATACAATTCAATTCTAAATTACCACAAGTCAAAACAACCATTTTTACTACAGTAGGTAATTTGGCAAGAACACATAACGCTACAGACCTCTCCCAGGGATTTCCAAATTTTGCAGCGGATAAAAAACTAATGGACATGGTCTCAAAAGCAATGCATGACGGACACAACCAGTATGCCGCAATGCCCGGTTATTTTGGTCTACGAGAAATCATCTCCGAAAAGATTGAAAATTTGCATGCGGCCTACTATCATCCCGAAACTGAAATTACAGTGACCGTTGGCGCAACACAAGCCATTTTTACAGCCATTACAGCATTCGTAAACCCACATGACGAAGTAATAGTTTTAAAGCCAGCTTATGACTGTTACGAACCGGCTATTGAACTGAACGGTGGTGTGCCCATATACTTGGAGTTAGAAACTCCGGATTACAAGGTGAATTGGTTTGCTTTTAAACGTCTGATTACGTCTAAAACCAGAATGGTAATTATAAATACGCCGCACAATCCTAGCGGTCGCATCTTGTCGAAAGAGGATATGCTCCAATTGCAAGAGCTATTAAGAGGCACCAATATTCTCTTGATAAGCGATGAAGTATACGAGCATATTATTTTTGATGGGAAAGAACACGAAAGCGCTTCGCGATTTGCGGATTTGGCCTTACGCAGTTTTATTTGCGCTTCCTTTGGAAAAACGTTTCACGTGACGGGATGGAAAATGGGCTATTGCGCCGCTCCTGCTGTTCTCATGAAAGAGTTCCGAAAAGTACATCAGTTTAATGTATTTAGTGTAGACCATCCCACCCAACGCGCAATGGCAGACTATCTTAGGAACGCAAATAACTATATGAACCTCAACGCTTTTTATCAGGAAAAAAGAGATTTCTTTCTGAAAGGATTAGTCAATTCTAGGTTTTCTTTTAAACCCTCTGCAGGAACTTACTTCCAATTGCTGGATTATACGCAGATAACAGATGAATCAGATGAAGATTTCGCAAAAAGGTTAATTACGGATTATAAATTGGCAAGCATTCCAATATCATCTTTCAACGTAGCTAACAGGGATGATAAAGTACTCAGGTTTTGTTTTGCAAAAAAACAAGAAACCCTGGTCAAAGCCCTAGAAATCCTTAACCAACTCTAAGGTAATGCAGCATTTACCTTGGTCATGAACTCCCCAATTTTACTAGGTTCTAACCATCGTGTAACCACGACCAAATCATTTTCCTTATCTATTACGATGAAATTTCCTCCAAAGCCGGCTGCATAATAAATATCTTCCGAGAGTCCTTCCCA
>JBARUM010000721.1:0-3113 GCA_049645725.1 Maribacter sp. | reverse complement strand
TAATAGCTGGCTCGGCACCGAAGAATTTTATTCCATCAGCTCCTTTTTTCGCGTTGGCACGAACCCATTCACGAGCTTGTTCAGGAGTAGATATGGGAATATCATTTAAGGGATTAAACGTCTTGCTTGTTTGACCAAAACCAGTGTAGGCCATAACACGGGGTGCAATTATCTCATTCTTTGCACTTTTTCTTTTCAAATCCATCGTAAAATCTACACCACGGCCACTAGGTTCTCTAACAGTGGTAACTCCATGAGCCATCCAAAGTTTAAAAACATAATCCGGTTCCGCACCTTGTGCCGTACCACCAATATGACCGTGCATATCTATGAAGCCTGGTAGCAAGTACATACCATTACAATCCAGTTCCTTTCCACCGGTCATTAATTTAGGTCTTTGGGACTCGTCTATATCTACACCGGGATAACCTACTACCTGAATTTGTTTGATAATATTATTCTCAACTACAATATCTATTGGTCCTTGAGGAGGAGCACCATTTCCATTTATAAGCGTAACTCCTCTTATGATCAGTTGAGAATGTGGACCATCTCCTTGAAGGGATTGTGCGAGAAGTGTGCTTGCAGTTCCAAGGATTAGGAGCAAGAATAGTTGTATTTTTTTCATGAGTTGGTTATTTTGAGAAATCAAATTTTATATATCAATCTTCCGATGGAACATTAATTTTATCTCCTAAGAACAGCGCGTTCAAGAATAAACGATTGGTACCGTACCAAGAACCTCTAAAATTAGGATTGTCAGCGAATAGAACAACTCTGCCACTTCCAAGTTTACTTACAATTAGTGAGGCCGACGGTTTTAGGTTTTCTTCCATATTCTTTTCGGTTATGAAGCCATCAATATGAGGGTCCTTTGCATATTTTGCCACAGTTGCATATTCACTCTTACTTGGAGCTAACCATACGGTATTGTTTTTATAAACTGGAATGCTATTATCATGGTAGCCGAAGGCTAGGGGATGGGTTATGTCTAAATCAACTTTTAAAATTACGCCCCCAACACTTTCTTTGCCGATATTCTCTTCCGCATCTACATAAGGTTTACGTTGTATAGTTTCGGTAGAATCCTGCTCCGCTTTAGTCAGTTTTTCTTTTACCAGTTCTTTATCTATTACCCACTTACTAGCAGTTCCGATTGTAATTAAGGTATTTCCCTTACTGGTCCAATCCTTGATTTTTGCCTGTTGCTTTTCGGTCAGATCATAACGTCCGGAGACCATAACCAAAGTATTGTATTTATCAAGATTAGCACGATTGAAATTGCGCATCGGTATTTTGGTAATTGGCATTCCCACTCTTGTATCCAACAAATGCCAAACTTCTCCAGCTTCATATGATCGTACACCGTCACCTATAAGCATGGCCGCTTTTGTTTTTTTCATGGGTGAGATAAACCTACTTCCCATATCTACGCCGCCTAAATTAAGACCAGTATTAACCGAGGAAATAGGCACTTTAAATTTAGACTGTACTTCTTTCAGCAATCCGTACAGGGTAGTGGCATCTTTCTTTTGGAGGCTTACAGGAATAATAACGGCGCCATAGTTATATTTCTTTGAGCCGCTCTCGGTTTTCACTGTGAAGGGTTTAGCTGCTGAGGAGGCAACAATACCACTTTTCTGTAGGTGATATAAGGCGGCTGGAGCATTATAATCATCCCAGTCCATAACATAGGCATAATCGGATTTTTGAAAATCCTCTACATTTGCTATGTTATCCGTACTAGTTATTTTTTCCCCTAAATTAAGACCGCTGACTGGCTTGTACTTCATATTGTAGAAGTTGGCAACAGACCATGCGGAGGCATCGTAGTAAACGCTGTCCCGATACTTTTCATACGTCTCGAACATCGTCTGGACCATTCTGTACTGTGGCTGCTGGGTCGGCACTACGAAACGGTTCCCTGATTTGTATACCTCTATTTTATGCAATAACAGCTTATCTATAAAAGCTTTGGTTCTATTTTTATCATAGTCATCTCCAAACCTATATCCTTTAATTTTACTTTTTGTGGCATTGGTTAGCGCACTTTTAAAGAAACGTTGTTGGTATTCTCTCATGTACCCTTTATTGGCGACTGCCGTTTTTACGGTTGTAATGCTAGACGTATATTGATTTCTTATGGTAAAGGGAAAAGTAATTTCACCAAAAGCTGTCGTTTGGCGATGACCCCGCGAGCTCGCTTGTTCAAAAAGCAACCCCAAACCTCCTTGAAGATCAGGATAAGAGGAACCATAACCGGGGTAGGTGCCATCAAAAACCTCCTTGGTAAAATAAAGTGACCCAATGCTATCCAACGCCTTGGCAAATTCGTTCCCGAACAAGGTATTTAAATCCTCATAGTTCTCCTTGGGCATGATTGGATTTAATGAGCCATTGGTTTTCATGGGTTCAAAGAAATATGTGCTTTGTGTGCCCATTTCATGAAAATCTGTTACCACATTAGGATACCATTGGTGGTACCAATTAAGTTTTCCACGGCTTTCTGGATTTATACCCAGAAGCCAATCCCTATTTAAATCAAACCAATAGTGATTTGTTCTGCCCATTGGCCAATACTCATTGTGTTCCGCGTCCTGGGGGTCCGCAACTTCTGGAGAACCTTGATAAGTATTTGCCCATTGTGTATGACGATCACGACCATCCGGATTGATGGTTGGGTCTACAAAAATGACGGCATTATTAATGTATTTAAGGATTTCAGGGTTTTCCGAAGCCGCAAATGTGTAGGCGGTCAATAAAGCGGCTTCTGAACTGGAGGGTTCATTACCGTGCACATTATATGCTAAATTGATAAAAATTGGAACATCATCATAATTTGAAACCGATTTAGCAGGGTCTGTAAATGCAAGGTGTGATTGTTTTATTTCCTCTAGGTTATTAAGGTTTTCCGGACTAGTTACGGTAAGTATCACCAATTTTCTACCCTCATGTGTTTTTCCGTAATAGTGAATGGAAGCTCTATCGGAAACCTCCGCTAACTTTTCCAAATAGGCAACGATTAAATCATGACGGGTATGATGTTCACCAATACCATAACCTAGAAAAGTTTCCGGAGAAGGAACATTTGCATTAAAAGGTTCGAATTTTTT
>JBARUM010000720.1:0-6792 GCA_049645725.1 Maribacter sp. | reverse complement strand
CTGCTCCACACCCATACGAGTTTGTGGGAAACGAGAAAAACTTTGCCAATTGGATTGTTTTACGTTCTCACCCAAAGCAAACTTTATAAATTTGGGCGTATTGTCGTAAATAAGTCCGTTCGCTTCTTCTCCCCATTTTAGTTTTAGGATAGCGGAACGACCACCAATAGGATTGGCAGAACCATGCAATAATTGTAAGGAGGTTACACCACCCGCAAGAGATCTATAGATTTTGACGTCCTCGGCATCTACCACATCCTCCATCTTCACTTCGGCCGTGCTATTGTGGCCAGCTTCGTTCACCGATAAGGCGGCGATATGACTGTGTTCATCAATAATACCAGCGGTTAAGTGTTTTCCAGTTGCATCAATAACTGTAGCACCCCCCGAACCTAGGTCTATCCCTATTTTTGATATTTTACCGTTCTTGATAAGTACATCTGTATTTTCAAGAATTCCATCGGCCTCGCTTGTCCATACCGTAGCATTCTTAAAAATTAAATTTTCTTGTTTTGGTTTTGAGGTAAAACCATACGCCATATTAGGGAAGGTAACAGGCATCATTTTTGGAGTGTCTATTTCACTTTCTTTTTCATCTTTTTCTTTAAAAGCCGCATTTTTATTGGCGGTAAAGAAACTTTCGCTACCGTCCGGAAGTATTAGCCTTCCCGAAAGATTATCTGTGTCCGGGGTAACTGCACCAATCATACGATAGGCATTGGTTCCCTTATCCGTTATAAAGGATAGTTTAAGCCAATTATCATCATAAGCTATTTTGGATGTCAATTTTAAGGTATCCTGTTTTACCTCAATCTTAGGTTTTAAAATCTCACCGGTTATGGCTATATCATAAGACTTTCCTTCTAACATAAGTTTATAGTCTCCTCGGATATCTTTCACATTCATGTCATTGACTATGTTTTTACTGCCTTGTACCCAGTTTTCATAAATGGTAGTCGATTTATCAAAAATAGCACCTGAGGTAATTAGGAAGTTTGCCTGTGCGCCTGTTTTGAGAGAGCCTATTTCACCTGATTTACCAAGGATTTGCGCAGGAACCGTAGTCAATGCTTCTAACGCTTTGGTTTCAGGAAGTCCGTAAGCAATGGCCTTAATTAGGTTATCCTTAAACTTGGACATGGATTTTAAATCGTAGGTCGTCAACGAAAAAGGAATTCCATTTTCAGCCAAGATTTTAGGATTAAAGGGTGCTTGGTTCCAATACCTCATATCTTTTAAGGTTACATAATCTGCTTGATAAGGGTCGGAAACATCATAAGCATCAGGAAAATTAATTGGAATAATGTATTTAGCATTTGTAGCTTTTATTTCTGCTACGCGCTCAAATTCGTTTCCGCCACCTAAGATGGTGTATTGAATTCCGTTGGCATCCCCAATTTTATCAGCTCGTAGAGCATGTCCCTTATCCTTCGCTTCAAAAATTTGTACTAGTCCCTTATTTTCATTTAACGCCTCTAAAGAGCGATCTTTGGTATCCGAATTTCCTTTTGCGTACCAATCCGCATCACTATACATTTGCCTTAATAAGGCTAAAGCCCCCATAAGGGAAGTAGGATAGGATTGTTTTTTGAGTGCACTTTTATCTAAAGAAAAGTATTGTGCCGATTTATCGTCCAAAATTCTATTGGCATCCGTTGCTTTACTATTTAAAGCTATTAAAACACCAGAACCTCTGGCAATACCATCATGAATATGTGAATTGACAACCCCAAAACCCAGTTTCCGAAGTTCTTCAGCGGACTTATCATCATATTTGTAGCTATTAATCGCTGCATTCTCTGGCATAATATGGTCATTCCAATAGAAACCTTCGCGTTCCGCTTCGTATTGTGATGCTCTGCCACCACTGGGTTTTCTTGTAGGCTGTTCCACACCAAATTTGGAATAAACGTCTATAAAAGATGGGTAAATAGACTTATCACTTACATCTACCACTACCGTATTTTGAGGTAGCGTAACGTTAACTCCAACAGAAACTACCTTGCCATTTTGAATCAATAAAGTACCTTTTTGAATAACCTCCGTTGGGGTAATATAAATTTTGGCATTGGTAAATGCGGTGTAGTTTGTGTTCTTAGCTTTTACGCCGTCATTTACAGGAAAGTAATCCTGTGCGAAAATTGTAGCGCTACACCAAAAAAGGTATAGCATAAGAATGCTTTTTTTCATTTTACTCTGTTTGAATTAGTCCCTTTAAAAATAAGGTTTGTAGGAGTATTTTTAAGGCTTTTCAGCCATTTTAACACTAAAAGAGGTTGATTTTTAGGGTATGGTTCTATACCTTAGAAATGAGCGATAATTTATTAATTTACTCTTTGAGAAGATTATAAACCCATAAGAAGTCGGTACAAGCTTTAGCACTGTTAATCTATAATGGATATTCTCTGTGGTAGGCCACTAATAAGGATACAACGGCATTATAGCTTTGTATTCCCTTAGTTTGGTTATTTGCTTTTAAGAACGAATTGAAAATAGATTTAAAGACGGGCTCCATCGGGTTTTCATAACCGTTCCAAAAGTCAGCCATTTCTTGAAAATTGAGTTTAACACCTCCATTTAACTCCTCCAATAAATCATTAAAAATTTCTTCGTCACCTCGTCTTATATCACTAAGACAATACCCCAATGCATAGGAATAGGCAGCATATTTAAAGTATTGGTCATCATTGTTTGCCGCTACCAGATAGCCTATGAAGTTGGTTTCATTTTCCGCAGAATATCCTAATTGATGTCCTATTTCATGTCCCGTTACTACTGGAAACCTAAAATTGGGTAGTAATCCATTTACCTGCGCTTCGTTCGTGAAAGGATTAAGATACCCAGCATAGCCCATATAGGTGAGCGCAGTACTAAAAAGCGAAGTTTTTATACTCGGTCTCCGATAATTTAGAAATGAATATTGTTCTGAAAGTTCCTCGTATCCGATTAATGTTTTATCAAATAGTTCTTTTTGGGAGTAGGGAATGGTTACGATTTTTGAGGTGTCCCGAGTGATTTTCAATTGAGCTTGGTTCGTTTTATGAACTAAGGCTCTTGTAAAACTCACCAGTTCTTTATAATCCGTGGTCTCGGTGAGTTGTAACTTTGTTCGGAGCGGTTGTCTGTAATAATTAAACCCCCACATAAAATGAAACGTGAAATAGGCAATAGAAAGTACCATCACGATATTTCTTAAGAAACCTACCTTGTTTTTAAGAATAGGTCGTCGGTTCCTGTAAACGTAGAAAATGGCCGCTATTCCCAGCGATAGATAAATCACATCTCCGATAGAAAATGGAACCCAACCGAATGCGAACCGGAAAATTTGGGATACAAAAGGATAAAGGCCGTTACTGTAATAATGCTCAATCCACTCACTATGGCTACCAAGCCATTTTACCAATAAAATTTGGGGAACCAGCGAAATAGCGATCACTGATTTTAGATTCATCTTCATTAATTCAAAAATAGGGAAATCCTTTTTCTGTCCGTATTTTTGGCGTGCTAAAATAATTGCAATGAACGAAGAAATGCTACAATTGGAACCATCGGCAGTCTGGAAAAACTTTTCAAAATTGAATGCAGTTCCAAGACCGTCTAAAAAGGAAGAGCGCGTAATTGCCTTTATTATGGATTTTGGCGCCACGTTAGGCTTGGAAACGTTCAAGGACGAAGTAGGGAACGTTATCATTAGAAAACCAGCCAGTTCAGGTTTTGAACGTAAAAAAATGGTGACGTTGCAGTCTCATTTAGATATGGTACACCAGCAAAATTCCGATACTGATTTTGATTTTGATACTCAGGGTATACAAATGCGTATAGAGGGTGATTGGGTAAAAGCTGAGGGAACAACCCTTGGAGCCGATAATGGTATGGGCGTGGCCGCCATCATGGCGCTTCTAGAAAGTAAAAATATTCCGCATCCACCCTTGGAAGCACTTTTTACTGTTGATGAAGAGACCGGGATGACCGGGGCATTTGGTTTAAAAGGGGGAATTTTAAAAGGAGAAATTCTATTAAACCTTGATACCGAAGAAGATGATGAAATTGATATAGGCTGTGCAGGAGGAATAGATGTAACGGCAAAAAGGAGTTATAATGAAAAGACATCCGTACATGGCGATATTGGTTTTGAAATAAAAGTAAATGGTCTGAACGGTGGCCATAGTGGCATGGATATCCGTAGAGGTTTAGGGAATGCCAATAAGATAATGAATCGTTTATTGTATGCTGGCCTATCCTATAATATGAGACTTGCGCTTTTAGAGGGGGGAAGTTTACGAAATGCCATTCCAAGGGAAAGTTATGCCATTATCAATATTGATAAAACTCAAGAAACGGCCTTTTTAGTTGCTTTTGAAAAAACTGCTAATGAAATCAAAGAAGAGTTACAGTTTGTAGAAAAGGAATTACAGATTAGCATTACGCCCAGGAAACCCTCAAAAAAGGTTATGGGTCTTGGGGTGCAGGGAAAATTCCTAAGAGGTATTTATGCCGCCCATAATGGTGTTTATACCATGAGTTCTTCAATTCCCGATTTGGTTGAAACATCCAATAATATTGCGAAGGTAATTGTAAAAGATGGAGAAATAGAAATAGGTTGTTTAACGCGTTCTTCTGTTGAAACTGCAAAAATGGATTTGGCACAAGCTTTAAAAGCTACTTTTGAACTAGCAGGATTTGATGTTGCCTTTTCAGCTACTTATCCTGGTTGGAATCCTAATCCAAATTCTGAAATATTAAAGATTGTTAAGAATAGTTATATCGATTTGTTTAAAGAGACCCCACGAGTAGTTGCCTGTCATGCTGGATTGGAATGTGGTATCTTAGGTCAGAACTATCCAGAAATGGATATGGTAAGTTTTGGACCTACAATTCTAGGTGCACATTCACCCGATGAGCGTGTGGGTATTTCATCCGTTCAGAAGTTCTGGAAATTCCTTTTAGAAATTTTAAGGCATACACCATAAGCAGAAGATAATATGGTATAATTAGTTCGCCGGCAGTAAATAGAAACGGCGCAGTTAAAATCAAAGATGTGATTTTCACTGCGCCGTTCGCTATTGCAGAAAATTAATTATTAGCGTATTAGACCATTCTATCTTTTCTGTAAACTATCATAAGCTATTCTACGACACCTGTAATTTCTATATCAAAAACTAAATTGGCATTTGGCGGAATTGGACCTCCCCCTTGCTCGCCATACCCCAAATGAGGAGGAATGAATAAACGTACCTTATCTCCTATTTTGGTATTTAAAATCCCTTCTTTAAACCCAGGAATCATTGGGCTATCAGGGCTGTACGATATTTTTAGTGGGGACATTTCACCACGATGCATTCTCGTTATTTCATCAAGTCTACCATACTTTTGGGCAACTTCAGCGTAGTTAGTGTCAAACAGGGTTCCATCTGTTAAATAACCACCATACATTACATTCACTTTTTGTCCTAAGCTTGGTTTTTTGCCGCTACCTTCTTCAAGAACAAGAAGTTTTAAACCTGAAGGCAATTCCGTTGCGGTTTTCATTTGTACGGCAATTTCAGAAGCAAAATCGCTTTTTATTTTATTTAAAGCAGCCATCTTTTCGGCCTTCTCTTTTTCTATAGCGGCCAAACGTTCTTCTTCATTGGCAAAATAATCTGTCATTATCTGGGCAGCATCGAATTTTCTGGCTTCTTTTCCGTTACGAATAATTTCTACCGTATTCATCTTAACCTCTTCCAAAGGCTTGTTAGTGCCTGGTGTAACAGCTACGTTCGCAATAGAATCAACAACGTTCATTCCTTCTACCACTTCTCCAAAGACTGTATGTTTACCGTCTAACCATGGCGTAGGTTTATGGGTAATAAAGAATTGACTGCCATTTGTAGATGGTCCACTATTGGCCGAGGAAAGAATTCCTTTTTTATCGTGAATTAACGAGTCATTAAATTCATCCATAAACTTGTATCCCGGATTACCCGTACCATTTCCTTGTGGATCTCCTCCCTGTATCATAAAATCCTTCATCACCCTATGAAAAATAACGCCGTCATAATATTTTTTACCCTTATATTGTTCGCTTACAAAAGTATTTTTCCCTTCTGCTAGCGATACAAAATTAGCAACGGTTACGGGTGTTTTTTCATGTTCTAGTCTTACAATAATATCTCCTTTAGTAGTTTTGATATCCGCAAAAAGCCCATCACCTAGATCTGCTCTTTTACTTGTTTTACAACTTGCCATTGCAAACGCGATGACCATAACTACGTACATTTTTTTAAACATAATATTCAATTTAATTTTCTGTGCTGTTTTGTTGTTTTTCTATTTTTAAAATGGATACTGTAGATTTTAATGGAACGTTGGTTCCAATTTTATTATTGTCACCATGGTAACCATATGCCAAAGATGACGGAAAGAGGAAGGTTGCTTTTTCGTTTACTTTCAACAACTTTACGGCATCCCTTAGTCCTTTAAAAAGCTCTTGTTTATCTACTCTATAAGAAATGTTCCCAATTTCTTCTTGGGAATAAATAGTATCATTATCCAAGGTTAAAATATCATAGTTCATCACGACTACATCATTTATATTTGGGGTATATGTGGCCGTATCATTTACCGCCAAGTAATAGTACCAAGAGCCTGATGAACTATTTATATAGTGCTTTAGGGAATCATTTTTAATGATTCCCTTGATTTTTTGCTCTTCAGCTTGTAATAATTTCCTATTCCTTTCTATTGATTCCTTAAAAAAACTGCCGCTTTTTCTTTGAACAGGCCTACGGGGCTCAGGACCCTTACAGCCCG
>JBARUM010000719.1:0-4199 GCA_049645725.1 Maribacter sp. | reverse complement strand
TACTTGTACTTCATCTGCATTCACTGCCTTTCCACTAGGTAGCACCACATCTCCTTTTAATGAGGTTCCATCGCTATAACGCCATTAATCCGCACCTTCATAAATTGCAGTATTTGGGCATTCAGGTTCACAAGCACCACAATTGATGCATTCATCAGTTATTATAATTGCCATAATTTTCTTTTTCCTTAAATATGCCCAAAACGTTTTGGCATGCTTATTTTTGCACAAAGGTAATTCCTAATGCATCCTTTTACAAATATAATGACTCAGCATAATCGTAACATTCAAGCTTTTGTTAAACTTGGGGAATTCCTTGGTCAATTTTGTGATTTTAACACCAAAGACCAAGTGTATGAGATATCAAACGATGATTGGGCAAGAAAATTTCAAGATGTTACTGAAAAGGCACAACATCATAATGGTTGGTTTACTAAGGAAAACATAGTTTATTCGTTTAAACAATGGGCAAATTTATTAACAAAACATAACTTGGAATCGTGGCTGTCCAACTATGAACTGGATAAAAATCAGCCCAAAACAGTTGCTTTGATCATGGCAGGAAACATCCCCTTGGTAGGTTTCCATGACTTTTTAGCTGTACTTATTACAGGAAACAAGGCTTTGGTAAAATTATCCAGCAATGATAAACTACTACTACCATTAATAGCTGAATATTTAAAAAGGGTTGAACCACATTTTAAAGAGACCATAGTCTTTACTGAAGAAAGGTTAGGTCATTTTAATGCGGTAATAGCTACTGGAAGTAATAATACCGCCCGTTACTTTGATTTTTATTTTGGTAAAAAACCTAATATCATTCGTAAAAATAGAAATTCTGTTGCTGTTTTAACAGGAAAGGAAACCAAAGCTGAACTAAAGCTTTTAGGAGAAGATATTTTTAGGTATTATGGATTGGGCTGCAGAAGTGTTTCTAAATTGTTTGTGCCAAGAAATTATGATTTCGATTCTTTTTTTACGGCAATTTATGGTTGCAAGGACATTATTCAACAAGCAAAGTATGCAAATAATTATGACTACAACAAGGCGGTTTACTTAATGAGCGAATTTAAGATTTTGGACAATGGTTTTCTGATGCTCAAAGAAGATTCTAGCTACTCCTCTCCTATCGCTTCTTTATTCTATGAGCATTACGACTCCATACCAAATTTAGTTCAAAAGTTGGAGGAGGATAAAGAACAGATACAATGTGTTGTTAGTTCTGGAGTTATCTTTAAAGAAGTACCCTTTGGAGAAACACAGAATCCAGCACTTGAGGATTATGCTGATGATATTGACACTGTTGAATTCCTGTTAAAAACATCTTTGAATTAATTAGATTCTAGTATCGTTTTTGACTAGAAATTCCTGACCTTTAAAAGCTTAATTTTAAAATTACAACCAACTTAAATTCAGCATAAGAATGAAGAAGCATAATTTTAGCGCGGGACCCTGTATATTACCAAAAGAAGTATTTTTAAAAGCATCTGAGGCTGTAATGGATTTTAATGGTTCTGGCTTGTCCTTAATAGAGATATCGCACCGTAGCAAGGACTTTGTCGCTGTAATGGAAAGAGCAAGATATTTAGCCTTAAAACTTTTAAGTCTGGAGGGGAAGGGTTACCAAGCCTTATTCCTGCAAGGAGGAGCAAGTTTGGAGTTTTTAATGGTTGCCTACAACCTATTGGAAAAAAAAGCTGGCTACCTTAATACGGGTACGTGGAGTGATAAGGCTATTAAAGAAGCGAAATTATTTGGTGAGGTGATTGAGGTAGGTTCTTCTAAGGATGAAAATTTCAACTACATACCAAAGGGTTATAACATTCCATCGGGTTTGGATTATTTACATCTAACTTCTAACAATACCATTTTTGGCACCCAAATCAAAAAATTCCCTCAAACGGATGCACCTTTGATTTGTGATATGAGTTCCGATATTTTCTCTAGGGTATTGGATTTTTCTCAATTTGACTTAATATACGCGGGAGCTCAAAAAAACATGGGACCCGCCGGAACAACATTGGTGATAGTAAAAGAGGATATTCTTGGAAAGGTTTCCAGAAAAATTCCATCTATGTTAGATTATCAAATACATATTAACAAGGACAGTATGTTTAATACTCCTGCTGTTTTCCCGGTTTACACTTCTATGTTGACTTTGGAATGGCTCAATAACCTTGGCGGGGTTTCGGCAATTGAGGAAGTAAATGAAAAGAAAGCCCGTTTGCTCTATTCCGAAATAGATCTCAATCCTGTTTTTGATGGTTATGCAAATAAAGATGACCGATCGCTTATGAACGCAACTTTTAACCTTACTCAAGATGGATTAAAGGATACTTTTGATAAAATGCTTCAAGAAGCTGGAATTAACGGATTAAACGGACATCGCTCCGTAGGAGGTTATCGTGCTAGTATGTATAATGCACTTCCATTAGAAAGTGTTGGTGTTTTGGTAGATGTAATGAGTGAGATGGAACGTAAGGCGTAATTATAACATGAAGATACTTGCAAACGACGGAATATCTCATTTGGGCTTTAAATCGCTGGAAGCGTCAGGATTTGAAGTGATTACTACCAAGATAGCACAAGAACAACTGGTAAAATTTATTAATCAGAACCAAATTGTTGGTTTATTGGTTAGAAGTGCTACCCAAGTCAGAAAAGACATCATTGATAGTTGCCCAGGTCTAAAGCTCATCGGAAGAGGTGGAGTTGGAATGGATAATATTGATGTTGCCTATGCGAAGAAAAAAGGATTATATGTAATAAATACCCCTGCTGCCTCATCCGAATCGGTTGCGGAACTTGTTTTTGCGCATTTATATGGCGGTGTCCGCTTCTTACATGATGCCAATAGAAATATGCCCTTAGACGGCGATAGCAAATTTAAGAAGTTGAAAAAAGCCTATGCTAAAGGTAAAGAACTAAGAGGGAAAACACTTGGAGTAATAGGCTTCGGAAGAATTGGTCAAGCAACTGCTAAAATAGCCTTGGGAGTTGGTATGAAGGTTGTTTATTTTGACCCTTTTCTGGATAATTGTATCCTTAGGTTGTCTTTTTTTGACGGGCAATCGGTAGAATTTGAGTTAGAGAGTTTATCCAAAGAACAAGTACTAAAGGATTCTGATTTTTTAACCCTTCATGTTCCTGCAAAAAATAAGTATGTGATCGGCAAAAAGGAATTTGACCAAATGAGGGATAATGTTGCCATCGTTAATGCAGCCCGTGGAGGAGTTATAGATGAAGTTGCATTGGTAGATGCATTGGATAGTGGAAAAGTGTCATTTGCAGGCCTTGATGTTTTTGAGTCCGAACCCAGTCCTGAAATAAAAATTTTAATGCACCCCAATATTTCATTAACACCACATATTGGCGCTGCTACCAGCGAAGCACAGAATCGGATTGGTGTGGAATTGGCCGAGCAAATCATTTCACTATTAAAATAACTTTTTGTTTATCTGTTATAAAGTGTTTTTTGTACATTACGGAACAAACATTAAATTAACTATAAATGTCAGGATTATTAGATTTATTGAATAGCCCAATGGGCAAACAATTAATAAGTGGGGTTGCCGGACAAACAGGCCAACCAGAAAACAAAACTGCAGATGTACTAAGTATGGCAATGCCATTACTACTAGGGGCAATGAAGAAAAATGTTTCAACGCCTCAGGGTGCTCAAGGTCTAATGAGTGCTTTGTCCGGAAAACATAATGGTGGAATTTTAGATGACCTTGGAGGGTTATTTGGTGGTGGCGTAGATGAATCTGTCATGCAAGACGGAGCAGGAATTCTAAGTCATGTTTTTGGTGGGAAACAACCTCAGGTAGAAAATGCACTAAGCCAGAAATCAGGACTGGACGCTGGTTCCATAGCACAAATATTAAAAATAGCGGCTCCAATAGTAATGGGCTTTATAGGAAAGCAAACAGCACAGAGTAATGTTAAGGATTCCGGCGGAATGAATGCATTGCTTGGAAGTATGCTTGGCGGACAACCTCAAGAAAATCAAAGCTTAATAACCACACTGTTGGATGCCGACGGGGATGGTAGTATCTTGGACGATGTGGCAGGAATGGTTATGGGAAGCAACAAGAAAAAAGGTGGACTTGGAGGACTTCTTGGAGGATTATTTGGAAAATAAACATCCTTAACATAATTTAACTAGGCCGTCCTATTATTATGGGACGGCTTTTTTG
>JBARUM010000718.1:0-2998 GCA_049645725.1 Maribacter sp. | reverse complement strand
ACCTAATACAATGGCATAGGGAACTGGTTGTGTGCGTAGACGAACAAAAGTCCCTTGATTTTTTTCATTGACCATATTGATGGATAATGGTAGAATAATGAAAAATATAGCGAACAAGGTCCAAGCAGGAATGTTATGCTGGGTGGAATTAGGAATTGCTCCTTGCTTTTCTGTATTCGGGATAATTTCAGTAAAGGTGATAAAGCTCTCGGTTTCAAAAATGGTTTCTGATTCATCCTCGCCCAACTCCTTCTGAAAGGCCTTGTAGATAGATTGACTTTCTATTTTTGAAATCATCTTATCAATATTATTCCGAACCGAACTTTTGAAGGATTGCTGAGTGGCGGGGTCAAAATATAAACGAATTTCTTTCTTGGATATGCTTTTCGGAGTTTGTGAAATGGTCTCTTCTTCTATTCCGAATTTAGCCAGAATATCCTCTACATTTTGTTTTATCTTAAGAGCTAAGTCTTGGGAAAGATTTTTTGGGAGAATTATCGCCAATTGATAATCCCCTTTTTGTACCAAGCTCTGAGCTGTGTTCTCATCCTTTTCAGAAATAACATTAAAAAGTTTTGATGCCATCAAGTTCTCCTCAACTTGTTTTGAAACATTCCCTTGGTCTAAATCTACCAATAGAATAGGAATCTTATTTTCTTGAATTGTTTTAAAGGTATTGTCTTGAATCACGGTTATGGTAATAACTAAGAGAAGTGGCATTAAAAAAAGTACGGCCAAGCCACCCATATCCCTGGTCAACAGTAGAAATTCTTTATATGCCGAAGACCAGAGTTTATGCATAATCCCTAAGTGCTTTACCGGTTAACGCTAAAAAGACATCTTCTAAATGTTTTGCATTTTCTTGTTGCGAAATCAATTTTTCTGGCGTGCCTATGCCTATTAATTGTCCACGGTCTATGATTCCTACGCGAGTACAAAAATGTTCCGCTTCGTTCAGGTGATGGGATGTGTAAACAATGGTTGTGCCATCCGCATTAAGCTTTTTCAGAAAATCTATAATGACTGTTTTGGATTGTACGTCAACGCCAACCGTAGGTTCGTCCAGAAATAAAACCTTAGGCTTGTGCAAAATGCCTGCGATGAGGTTAATTCTTCTTTTCATTCCTCCGGAAAAGGACTTTATCTTTTTGTTCGCAAAGGCGTCTAAACCTAAAATAGTTAAATGACTGTTGATGGTATCTTGAAGTTCTTGCCCTTTTAAGCCATACATGCTACCAAAATAGTTGAGATTCTCAAAGGCGGTCAATGTAGGGTAAAGTGCATATTCCTGGGGTACGATTCCAATAAGCTGCTTCAATTGTCTTTTATTCTTGGTATAGTTTAGCCCATCAATTATAAAGGATCCAGAAGTAGGTTTTAAAAGGGAACTTAGCATAGAGATCAAAGTAGTTTTCCCTGCACCATTTGGGCCTATAAGTCCAAATATCTCACCCTCAACGATTTTCAGGTCCAAATTGGAAATGGAATAGTGTTCCCTATCCTTATATTTTTTTGAAAGTTGATTTATTAATATCATTGGTTTCTGATTCCCCTAGATCGTTTTTCTCAAGGTTCTAAAAAACACTTCTTCCCTGTCCGCTAAAACTTCCAATTGAATAGCTACATCTTCATACCCGTTACTTTCAGCATTTCTATTTTTATAGATGCGAGATGCATCCAAGGCAAAATTTCGCCAAGCATCGCCAATAGATGTCATTTCTTTGGAAAGCTCCATGAGTTTGTCATTTTGCAATTCTTGACTGGCCTCTTGCAAAAACGCTGCATAGATATAGCGAAAACCACCACCACCGGTTCCTATTTCCTCTTGCATGCGTACTATCTGCCCAAGGTAATGGTTGGCTTTTTTTGCTCCCAGTTTTTTAGGCCATTTTCGGATATTTTTGGCCACCCACCGCATTGCTTTTACACCTACTATGGGAACTGGTGCGGTCATATCCCTACTTGTTTGTTTAATGCCTTTTACTATAGCTTTTTTTAATTCTAATTTCTCTGGGAAAGCTGTTGGGTAGTACATATGGCCCTTTGGAGCGAAAGCTCCTTTGGCAAATCGTACTTTCTCCAATTCCTTTTCGGATAAACTGGTGACTTCCTCCATGACCGGGTCACTTATGAGATAGCGGTCATTTTCTTTCCCGTACACTACCATATTGTGCGCATTAAAATGAAAGCGATACTCGTCGGGAAAATAAAGCAAATGATAAACACCTACTTGCAGGCCAACAGGATTGTTCTTGGCTAAGTTTTCATCTAACCTTGCTTTAGCAGCTGAGGGACTACTAAACTTTTCTTTCTTCATTTTAACGCCAACACGTTTGGCAAATTTGTTGAAGATAAAACCAGGCATGGATCGATAGGTGAAAACCGGGGCATGGTTCACTTTTAAAAACGGAAGATAACTGAACAATAAACCGGAACCAATACCAAATACCATGGGTTCACTTATCTTGAAGCCATTGTACTGCATGAGATTGGAAACCACACCATTTTCACAATGAGCGGACTGGTTGTGGGTAAAGTCTATTTTTAGGTTATTGGCCATCAATATGTTTTAGTTTGTTTACACTAATTTCAAAGACGTCAGCATATTTCTGCAAGTTTTTTTCACTTAGTTTTTGGAATACGGAGGGCTTAAAATGACGCTTTACACGCCATTGCCAAAAACCCACATAACTGGCTAAAACAGGAACGTCCATTTTGTGCAATTCCATATAATATTCAATTGGACTGGTCTCATTTTTCAGTACCTTTTCTTTAGCAGAAGCAACGCGTTCCTCAATATCCTTTATGGCATTATTTAGTGCAATGGTCTTAGGGTCCCAACCACTGCTTAAGGTAGTAGTGTACTCGCCCTTCTCATCAACGGCGTACACAATTTCTTTAATATTTGCAGAGGCCAGGTTACTTTTATCCTGTGGGACTTCTTCTTTCTTCATAATTATACTTCGTGAATCAGGCAGTTTAAAGTACAATCTACGAT
>JBARUM010000717.1:0-4297 GCA_049645725.1 Maribacter sp. | reverse complement strand
GGGTCGAAAGGTTAATTTTAAGATGCGATCACAGGATGTATTGCACTCTGCTTACATGCCGCACTTTAGGGCTCAGATGAACTGTGTTCCCGGTATGATTACCGAGTTTTCTTTTACACCTATTTACACTACAGAGGAGATGAGGCAAAATCCAGACGTCGTGGATAAGGTAAAAAGAACAAATATGATAAGAGCTGAGAAATCTGCTACGGGAGGAGAGGTTCTTGATCCGTGGGAATTTGATTATATTTTATTATGCAACAAGATTTGTGGCAAATCTCACTACAATATGCAAATGAAGATAATTGTTGAGACAGAAGAAGAGTACATGGAGTGGATGGCAACTCAACAAACTTTTGCAGAAACCGTGCTCAAGGATGAAACCAATCCTGCTTTTAATACCGTAGACGGTATTTCGGCAGGACAATAGTTCGTTTGTAGAGGACATTTTTAAAAACAGGCTAGAAAAAGAAAATTAATAAAAAAAGGATTTGATTATGTCAGGAGTAACAGCACATGCAAATGTAGATGATCACGCCCATGACGACCATGGACACCATCATCACAAAGAGACTTTCGTAACAAAGTATATTTTTAGTCAAGACCATAAAATGATTGCCAAACAATACCTTATTTTAGGTGTTTTGGTGATGGGTTTTATAGGAATTGCTATGTCATTATTAATGAGGATGCAATTGGCTTGGCCAGGAGAGTCATTTTTAGTTTTTGATACTTTTTTGGGAAAATGGGCACCAGAAGGAATTATGGATGCCGATATTTATTTGGCATTGGTAACCATGCACGGAACCATCATGGTATTCTTTGTTCTTACCGCAGGATTGAGTGGGACCTTCAGTAATTTGTTAATTCCCTTACAAATAGGTGCTCGCGATATGGCATCTGGATTCCTGAACATGGTTTCCTTCTGGTTATTCTTTTTGGCCAGCATGATAATGATTTCTTCCCTTTTTGTTGAAGCAGGTCCCGCAGCAGCCGGTTGGACGATATATCCTCCATTGAGCGCGTTACCTATGGCGCAACCTGGTTCCGGAATGGGTATGACCTTATGGTTGGTATCCATGGCCATCTTTATAGCTTCATCTCTTCTAGGTTCTTTGAACTATATAGTAACGGTCATTAATCTGAGAACAAAAGGTATGTCCATGACCAGATTACCACTGACTATTTGGGCATTTTTCGTAACAGCTATAATTGGGGTTATCTCTTTTCCCGTTTTGTTATCTGCGGCTTTGCTATTAATAATGGATAGAAGTTTTGGCACGTCGTTCTTTCTCTCGGATATTTTTATTCAAGGTGAAGTATTGCATTACCAAGGAGGTTCACCGGTATTATACGAACATTTATTTTGGTTCCTAGGGCATCCAGAAGTTTATATTGTATTATTGCCAGCACTAGGTATTACATCTGAAGTGATGTCTACAAATGCTAGAAAGCCTATATTTGGTTACCGCGCTATGGTTGCTTCTATTTTGGCAATAGCATTTTTGTCCACTATTGTATGGGGTCACCATATGTTCATTTCTGGAATGAACCCGTTTTTAGGTTCTGTGTTTACTTTTACAACATTATTAATTGCAATACCATCTGCGGTAAAAGCATTTAATTATATAACAACGTTGTGGAAAGGAAACCTTCAACTGAATCCTGCAATGCTATTTTCCATTGGATTGGTATCTACCTTTATTACAGGTGGTTTAACCGGTATTATATTAGGAGATAGCACTTTGGATATTAACGTACACGACACTTATTTTGTAGTAGCTCACTTTCACTTGGTAATGGGTATCTCTGCTCTATATGGTCTTTTCGCGGGGGTTTATCACTGGTTTCCTAAGATGTTCGAAGGTAAAATGTTAAATAAAAATCTAGGCTATGTACATTTTTGGGTAACTGCAGTCTGTGCTTATGGGGTGTTCTTTCCGATGCACTTCGTAGGTATGGCAGGTGTACCAAGAAGATATTATGAAAATACAGCTTTTCCAATGTTCGATGAGTTGACGGACGTACAAGTATTGATGACCGTATTCGCCATAATTGCCGGTGCAGCGCAATTGGTATTTGTAGGTAACTTTATTTACAGTGTATTTTATGGAAAGAAAGGGTCTAAAAACCCATGGAACTCCAATACGTTGGAATGGACAACTGAAACGAAGCATATTCATGGAAACTGGGATGGGGCAATTCCTGAAGTACATCGTTGGGCTTATGATTATAGCAAGGTAGACGGAGATGGAGAATACATTATCCCTGGTCAAGATTTTGTTCCCCAACATATTCCTTTGCAACAAGATGAAGAAGAATTAAACCATTAGTAGTGTTACAATAAAATTTAATTTAAAATGCCCAACTTTCAAAGTTGGGCATTTTTTTTGCTATACGTTTAGACAAATACATTCACTACTTTTGTAGAACCTTTAAAATGATTAATCAGAATTTATGAAAAGAGGAGCAGTTTTAATATTGATGTTGTTTTTAGGACTTCATACATACTCTCAAAGGAAGCCCAAAATAAAGGGGAATAAAAAGGTGGTTGAGGTTAGGGAAGATTTACCAGCTTTCCATACCATAGAGCTAAATGATGATTTGGAAGTTGTATTACAAAAATCTACAAACGAAGGTTACGCACTTGAGGCTGACGATAACTTAATAGATGTTCTGAAATTTAAGGTTTCCGATAGTACACTTATGGTTTCTTCATTCTATAGAATTACTTCAAAAAAGAAATTGAACATTACTATTTATTATACGGAATTAGATGCTTTGACTATGCGTAACGGGGAAATAAGTATGAAAGACGTAATTTCTTCGGTAAGGTTGGACGTAAATACTTATGGTACCTCCAGATTGGAATTAAATGCGACTGCGGATATTATTAATATTAATATGGAAGAAATAAGCTCTGGAGATTTTAATCTAGCCAGTGATTCGTTAAACCTTATATTAAAAGACCGTATTGATGTAAAGGTTTACGCTACAGGAGAAAAAAGTAATGTATACATGTATAAGAATGCCTCTGCTAAAATGGAGGGTACTTCTGGTTTTTTGATGGCAAAATTGTATGGCAATAGTAGTTTAAAAGCGGAAAAGTTAGAGGCTACTAGAACTTTCTTAATTTCTGAGGATTCCCCCAGTGCAAGGGTGAACGTTCTAGAAGATTTTCAGTTATCCTCCCGTGGATCTTCCAAAACCAGTTTGTACGGTAATCCAAAGATTACCATTTTAGACTTTTTGGATACTTCACAATTAGATAAGGAAAAGGACTAATTTGCTATAGGGGCCGTTACTAAATGTTCAGGTATGCCAAAACCATCTACCAAAGAATTCATATGTGGTCTTAGTTCTGTACAAAGCCGTTCTACCCTTTGCCGGATAGCTTTTGATTTTGAACTTCCTAAATAACCCTGTTCCAAATACCAAGATGCATCTTTACGAATTTCAGAAAGTGCGTAGAGCGTTCCCAATTTTTCGAAAAGCGCTCTATTTTTAGGTTCAGGAATATTCGTCGCAAAAGTAGTATAAGTGTTATAGGCGAGTTCCACGCTATAAGCTTTTCCTAAGGCCAATAAGTGTGTTTGAACTTTTAGAAAGGCTTGATAAGAAGTTATTCCTTTTTTTAGATAACTCCGTATGCGCATTGCTAAAGTATAGGTTAGTCTTCGGGTTCTATATTCAAAAGCATGTTGGTGAAACTTTGGATTGTAGAGATGGGAGGAATCAACCTTATTGGAATACATAGGGTTTATATTTCCAAGCTTATCGCTTAATTGTTTTGCCAATACCTTAAGTACCGATGAAAATCCAGCACTATTAAATTCAGCCTTAAAGTCCGATAGAACACCTTTTGCCGCCAATTGTAAAAGAACGTTATTATCACCCTCAAAAGTGGTAAAGATATCTACATCGCCCTTTAAATCTGCAATACGGTTTTCTAAAAGGTAGCCTTTTCCGCCACAAGCCTCTCTACATTCTTGAATGGTTTCGTTGGCATACCAGGTAATAACAGATTTTAAACCCGCTACTTGTGTTTCTACTTGTCGCTTATCCGGTTGTGTTTCATCACAATAGATTTCCATCATTTTATCCAAGGTGATGTGATAAACATAGGCACTTGCCACTAGTGGGGTAAGGCGCAGTTGATGAGTCGGATAGTCCATCAACAAATCCTCTTGTATCTTTACATTATCATTAAATTGTCTTCTTTTTAATGCGTGTTTAGTGGCAATGGCAAGTGCCATTTTAGCACCACCCAATCCTGCTCTTGCAACACATATCCTAC
>JBARUM010000716.1:0-12038 GCA_049645725.1 Maribacter sp. | reverse complement strand
TTTAGCTATACTTAAAATAGGTTTTCTTGACATCACAATAGAAAAGCATGCAACAATTAAAAAAAGAATTCTTAAAGTCGTTAAAGCTTATGCTTCTGATCGGTGTTTTAGTCACACCGGCGCTTGTACGATCCCAAATAGATTTTAAATCCTTGCAATTTGATACAGTCGAGGAAAATATTTTCCGACGGCCAATTACAACCATGATAATGGACCGTGATGGTTTTATTTGGATTGGGACAGATGGAGCTGGCCTATATAAGTTTAATGGACTTTCATATACTTACTACGGCCACGATTTAAAAGATGATAATAGTATAAACAGTAATTCTATAAGTTCTTTGTTTCTGGACAGTTCAGGTAAATTATGGATAGGTACGGATGCAGGCTTAAGTGTTTATGATAGTATGCAAAATTCCTTTGCGCGCATTGAGACTAGGGTTGATAATAACCAAAGCCAGGGTTATACCAGTGTCTTATGTTTTGCAAAGTACAAGGACCGTTTACTAATTGGAACGTACGACGGGATTAAGGAAGTGGATGCGGAAAATATGTCCATTAAAAATTATGGTTTAAGTGGATTTTCCATATTGGACCTGCAGTATTCCACCAAAGGCAACCTGTATATTGCAACAGATCATGGATTAAAATTAGAACACTACCAGAAAAGGGGTGAGGTGGAGAATTTATCCATTCCAAATCTTACAACTATACCTCACGTTACAAAACTACATCTAGATAAAAAAGAAAATCTATGGATCGGAACTTTGAGAAGCGGGGTCTTTACGGCGGACCTTAAGAAGGTAAGAACATCTTTTTCAAAGTTAGATATCGTTGAAAGTACGACAATGGCCATTACAAGCGGTATGGATCATGTTTTTATAGCGGTAGAAAATGAAGGGCTTGTAATTCTGGACTTAAACGGGAATATAGTCCAGTATTACAAGCACGACGTTCAAGATATGGATAGTATAGGTTCAGATTCCGTATGGTCCATTTTACTGGATACCGAAAATAGACTTTGGCTAGGTTATTATGAAAATGGCCTTGGTTTTTTTGATCAGCATCATAACAAGTTCAAAGCTGTCTTGAAGGAGGATATTGGTAGTAGTATTCAAACAAACGATATAAGGGCCTTCGCAAAAACTGAGGAAGGCAACATTTGGATAACCCAAGCCAATAACAGCATTGATATATTGGATACCAATACCAATGGAGTTACGAACGTATACGGAAGATTAGATTCCAGTTACAGAGGTTTAAAAGAAGGTATCTATTTAGAGGATGTATTTGCGGATAGTAAGGGCAATATTTGGTTGGCCACTTGGGGTGAGGGCATTTACTTTTTGAAGAAAGGAAGTAAAACGTTCATAAATTATACAAGTGAAAATACATCAGGTGCTCTTGCCACAGATAAGTTACATTGTTTTACAGAAGATGCCTTCGGAAGGGTTTGGATCGGATCATTTTTAGAAGGTGTTTTCTATTTAGATCCAATAACAAATCAAATTAAAACGCCTTTGAGCGACTCCTATAATAGTTCTGGAATTAAAGAGAAGGATGTAAAGGTGATACATCATGACAGTAACAGTAATATTTGGATAGGTACATCCTCTGGTTTGTACCATATGGAAATGAGCAACGAAGATGAGTTTAATGTTGTGGCCCATAGCAATGCTATTTCTTCAAAATTTGGAGGACATCCAAGTTCCAATCGAATTCTTGATATTTATGAAACACAGGACGGAACGGTTTGGTGCGGGACTAATGGTGGAGGCCTATATTCCTATAATAAAGATGGGCAAAATTTTGAACGATTAGAACTGGAAAACTACGATTTGACCTATGTTAACGCCATATATGAACCTTTAAAAAATGAACTGTGGCTTAGCAGTAAACAAGGAGTTTTAAGAGTTGATCGCGCAACTGATAAAATAGACAAGTTTACCACATATGATGGTCTGCTTGAAAACTATCTGACCGACCGTGCTTTTATAATGGACGATAATAACCGCCTGTACCTAGGCACAAAGAAAGGTATAAATACCATAGAGCCGCAACATATTGCCTACAATCCGTATTTGGCCAAACCTTATTTAAAGGAAATCAAACTTTTTAATAAAAAGGTTGAAAGTAGCGATCGGTATGAAGGCGAAGGCACAGCAAAGAAAGTAAAGATGATTACGCTAAATCATGATCAAAATATATTGACCATTGATTACGAAGCAATAAGTTATACTAGGCCAGAAAAAAATCAATATGCATACATATTAGCCGGTTTTGAAGAAACATGGAACTACGTAGGGCCTAAAAATAGTGCGACTTACACCAATTTGAGTTCAGGGGACTATGCCTTTAAACTAAAAGTGTCAAATAATGATAACTTGTGGAATGACACATCTGTTTTATTAAAAATCAAAGTATTGCCGCCTTGGTGGAAAACTATATGGGCTTATGTATCCTATTTCCTTTTATTCGTGTTACTATTATTTTCTACATCATATTTATACAAAAAAAGAATAAACGAAATAAACGATTTTAGATTTGAGAGAGAACGAAGAAAACAAAAGGTAGAACTCCAAAAACAGAAACTTCAATTTTTCACGAATATCTCTCATGAATTTAGGACTCCACTTACATTGATAATCAATCCTATAAAAGAACTATTGGAGTTAGATAAGAAACAATTTTCAGAATCTGTACTTAAAAAGCATCAGATTATTTATAAAAATTCTGAACGTCTTTCCAGATTGATAAACGAGTTAATGGATTATAGAAAACTACAGTCCAAAAAATTCCAATTGAAGGTGAGCAGTTTAAATCTGGTAAACCAGACGAAACATATACTAAGTTTTTTTAACGAAGAAGCGCAACGAAGATCAATTAGGTTGGATTTAAAGTTTAAAGAATTGAACTTAAATATCTTGGCGGATAGGGGAATGTTGGACAAGATTTTTTTTAACCTCCTTTCCAATGCATTTAAAGTAACGCCTGACGGGGGTAGGATACAAGTAAGTATTATATCTGGAAATAAAAAATCGTTGCCATTGATCAATAAAGAAAAACCAATACCTGTTGTTGAAATCTGCGTACAGGACAATGGACCGGGTATTGATCAAAAAGACTACAAAAAGATATTTAAGAGATTTTATCAAATAAGTGAACTTAATAAGTCCTATTACGGTAGTACTGGAGTTGGTTTGGAAATGGTAAAGAGCTTTGTTGAGCTACATAAGGGGAGCGTGGAAGTAGAAAGTGAATTGGGTAAAGGCTCTATTTTTAAGATTCTACTACCCCATGGTGAGGAGTTCTTCGCCGAATCAGATTATCTTTTACAGAAAAGGGATAGGCAAATTCTTTTGGATAACCGAAAAGCGAAAACGGAACATGGCATTTATGAAGTGGAGGAGCTTTTATCAAAGAAAGAAATGAAAAATAAGCTTTTGATAGTAGAGGACAACTTGGATCTACAAGATTATCTAATATCCAGTTTAGAACAGGATTATGAATTAATAGTAGCTTCTGACGGTCAGGAGGGTTGGATAAAAACGATGGAGCATCATCCCGATATTATCGTAACTGATGTTATTATGCCTATTATGGACGGAATAGCATTGAGTAAAAAAGTGAAAAAGGATGCTAGTTTAAGTCATATACCCATAGTAATGCTAACCGCAAAAAGTTTAACTAAAGATAGGATTAAGGGAGTTGAGTCTGGAGCCGAAGCCTATTTGGTCAAACCATTTGACACAAAGGAGCTCAAAGCAATTCTTAAACAACTTATCTTAAAAAAGGAACGTCCACTTGGGCATCCTGTCCCCATTTCTTCTGCTAAAGCTGAAGTAAAAGATAAGGAGGTAGATAATGATTTTCTAAAAAAGGTAGTTGATTTTATTCAGGAAAATATAGAAAACCCAGCCTTAAATGTTGAAAAACTCTCCTCACACCTTTGTTTGAGTAGAAGCCAAGTGTATCGTAAAATAAAAACGCTGACGGGCCTATCTCCTGTACAATTTATTAGAAGGGTACGGTTGGAAAGGTCCAAGACCTTATTTCAAAATGACAAAAATTTAAACGTAAACGAAGTAGCCCATAGAGTGGGTTTCCTATCCGCCTCTTATTTTACGGTCTGTTATAAAAAACAATTTGGAGAACTCCCAAAACAAGGTAAATTTCAGTAAGGGCCAACCGGTCTAAATTCTTTTAGTCTAGAATTGGAATTCCATACAATCAATGCTTGAGTATTCAACTTACAGGGAGCTAACATGAAATGCAACAATTATAGTATTTATTGCATCAAATAGAGTTACTACATCAGATAGGTAATTATAACTTGCACGGTAACAGATTTTAACGCTGTAAGAAATGATGATCGTTTCAATTCTAAACCAACTCAATTTAAGCAACTAAACCACTTTTAAAATGATGTTAAAGAAAATATGCTATATGCTCCTTTTAATCACCACGTTTCAAACGATGGGGCAAGAGTTAGTCGGAACTGTGACTGCGAGCGATGGGCCTTTGCCCGGGGCCTCAATAATTATAAAGGGCACGCAGATTGGTGTCGTAGCGGACTTTGATGGAAGTTATACCTTGGACAAAGTAAGTAGTGGGGACGTCATATCATATTCATATATAGGTTTTAAAACGAAAGAAATAAACTACACGGGGCAGAAAGAAATAAATGTTGTTCTCGATGAAGATTTCGTGAGTTTAGATGAAGTTGTTATTGTGAACTATGGTACACAAAGGAATACAGCTGTATCCGTTATTGATGCCGAAGAGTTGAGCGAGTTTCCAACAACAGATATAGCACAAGCACTTCAAGGTAGGGCTGCCGGTGTAAACATTACAAACGGTGGTTCGCCAGGTTCGCAGACCTTGGTCCAAATCCGAGGTGTAAATACATTTAGTGACGGCACTCCTTTATTTGTAGTTGACGGTGTCTTTACCAATAACATCAATAACTTGGATTTATCTAGTGTGGAAAAGATAGATGTGCTGAAGGATGCCGCATCAACGGCAATATATGGTTCTAGAGGTACTAACGGCGTAATCTTAATTTCTACTAAGAAAGGTAAGGTAGGCAAAGCCACTTTTAAATTAGAGGCTTCTTCTGGCATCCAAGAGTTCAATAGACGCTATGATGTTCTGAATACAGAGCAATATATTCAGTTCTTGAGGGAAGTTAATGCTCTTGCGGGAAGAAACGGTGGGCCGGATTTTCCTGTAGGCCGGGTTAACGAAAATCCGTTATTCGACGGCGATGGTATAGACACAAATTGGCAGGACGCCTACTTTAGACAGGCGCATACGCACAATATCACCGGTAATGTAAACGGCGGTAGTGAAAAGGCAAGATTTAACTTAGGCTTCTCGCGTTTTAGTCAAGATGGCGTTTATTCAGATACCGGTTTTACCAGAACCACGGTAAATGTTAATACGGACGCCAATATAGCCAGTTGGTTAGATATTGGACAAACATTGTCATTAGCAAATAGCAGAACGGTTTTGCCCGAAAGTGAAGGAGGGCGTGACCCATTGCAAAATATTATAGGACAAGCACCTTATGTGCCAGTAGTTGCCGACAATGGCCTATTTGGAGGAACAAATTCTGATGATCTTAACGATTCTAGGAATCAAATTAGGATTCAATCCTCACAAGATAATTTGACAAGATTATCTTCTTTGATAGGCAGCCTTTATGCAAATGTTAAATTGGCCAGGGGTCTTTCATATAGGTCACAATTTGGATTAAACGCAGATTTACGCTTACAGGACAATGAAAGAAGGGCTTTTGTAGAAAGTGGTGGTAGATTTGAGAATCCAATTAATTTTGTGGACAAGACCAGACAGACTATCACACAAACCATATTTACCAATACGTTGGCTTTTGATAGGGAATTTGGTAAACACGCAATAAATGCTTCGGCAGTTTTGGAACAAACGAGAATTCGTTTGGAATCAACTTCCGTATCGGATAACAATGAAGTCTCTTCGGTTATTCCCGAAGTATTTTCTCCCAATGCTAGAGCTACATCTTTTTCTTTTCCAGAAAACCTCAACTCTATTCTTTTTCTTGGAGGATATCAATTTGATAATAGATATACCGTTAGTGGTTCGGCTAGACGTGATACTTCCTCAAGATTTGCACCTGAAAATGCTTCGCAGTGGTTCTATTCTGCCTCCTTGGGGTGGGATATTTCAAATGAGACCTGGTTTAAAGTTGATGCTATTAATAGTTTTAAGTTTAGGGCTAGCTACGGTGAAAGTGGAAATAACAGAACAGGAACCAATGCTAGTGCGGTAAATCAGTTCTTACCTACCCTTGGTTTAAACTTACCTAGTTCTTTGGATAACGAGACGGCACCAGGAATAAGTCCAAATAATGCCGCTAATCCGGATTTACGTTGGGAAACTCAAATTAAACAGAATTATGGGGTGAATGTTGGGTTTCTTTATGACCAAATTCAACTTGGCGTAGATTATTTTGTAAATAATAGTGAAGATCTTTTGGTACCTGTTGAGTTACCATCTTCGGCTGGTGTTCCTGGAAATTCGCAAACGGGATCTACGGTAATACGGAATGTTGGTGATGTAAACGTACAAGGTTGGGAATTTACATTGGGTTATAATGATTATAAAGGAGATTTTAAATGGAATTTTTGGGGTAACGCAACATTTGCCAACAATACGGTTAATAGCGTTGGCCCGTCAGGAGAGCCAATTGAAAGAGCAAGATTGAATCCTCCGTTTGCTTCGGCCTTGAATAGGTTGACAGCAGGTGAGGCACCATTTCACTTTTTTGGTCTGGTGGCTGATGGAGTATTTTCCACCCAGGAACAAATTGACGCTGAGCTACCGAATAATGGTACGGCTGCCGTACCAGTCCAGCCTGGTGATGTGAGATACCTAGATTTGAACGGAGATGGAGTAATAACGTTAGATGGTGACCGAGACGTTCTTGGAGACCCCAACCCGGATATTACCTATGCAGTTAATCTGAGGATGGAATATAATAATTGGGATTTTGACATCCTTTTTAACGGGGTTCAGGGTATTGATGTATTAAATAGTAACATCTTCTATCTGGAAGGCTTGGATAACGGTCTTAATTACGGAACGCAAGTATTGCGAAGATGGCAAAACCCAGGTGATATTACGGATATACCAAGATTTAGATTCGGTACGAATATCAACAATGAAATTTCCTCTAGATATATTGAGGATGCATCATATCTTCGATTAAGAAATGCCACAGTTGGCTATACTCTTCCGGAGGGCATGCTTAACAAATCTGGAAAAGGAATAATCAAAAAATTACGTTTCTACGTTCAGGGACAAAATCTTCTAACGTTTACTAACTATACAGGTCTAGACCCCGAAATCGCACCTTTTTACAATGCACAGGGTTTGGTTGATGGTCTTGGTATTGATAGAAGTGCGCAGCCCAGACCTATCACGGTTCTAAGTGGAATCCAAATAGAATTTTAATCGTTAATTGACAAAAAAATGAAAAGAATAAGTAATCATCTTTTGAAAATTTTGGCATTATGCTGTGTGTCGCTATTTATTGCGTGCGATAACGAGGTTCCAGTTGAAAATACGAATGCATTAAATCCAGATATTTTCTTTGAATCCCTTAGTCAGGTCGAAGCTGCAGTTAATGCTGGTTATAATCAATTTCAAGTGTTGTATCAACGCGATGGATATGTCTTTCCTGATGCGATGTCAGATGAGGTATTATCCAGTGGAGATCCAAATTTTGCTCCTTTTAACAGATTTGAATTAAACCCAACAATTGGAAATATTGCCTTGTATTGGACAGCGTGCTTCAATGGTATAGGTGCTTGTAATTTCGTAATAGGCAACTAAGAACGGATGCGGGCAAATACCGCGACAAGTGATTTTACCAATGGTGATATTGATAATGCTTTAGGCCAAGCTTATTTTTTAAGGGCCTTGTACTATTATTATTTAGTAAAGAGATTTGGAGGTGTCCCCTTAAAATTAGATATACAATCTGCTTTGATTGATGCTCCTAGATCAACCACCGATGAAGTTTACAATCAAATCATAGATGACTTAAGCTTAGCCACACAACTTACTTTTCCTAAGGGCACAACAGAAGTAGGAAGAGTTACTAGAGAGGCGGCCTTCGCCTTGTTAGGTAAGGTATATCTTCATCGCGAAATGTATACGGAGGCTCAAGAGGCATTCCGCAATGTAACCAACCATAGTTTATTGCCAATAGAACAGTATAGCGATAATTTTAGTGAGTCCGGAGAGCACAATGATGAATCTATGTTTGAAATAGGATATAATGGGGAAGTAGGAACGGAATCTGAGCGATGGGCACAGACCGGAATAGGAACTTCGGAAGTTACTTTTCATTCGCAGGATTATACAGGGTGGGCCAATGCCAGACCTTCGGATAAGGTTATTGCGGAATTTGAGGAAGATGATCCAAGATTGGATATTGCAATTCTTCAGGATAGTGAAAATACCTATGGCCCGGGAGGTGCATTTACATTTCCCTGTCCTGGTTGTGTAGGTGGTCCGGTGTGGTACAAATTCTCTCAGCTGTACGATGAGGTAAATGTTTCAGAAAATAGTGGTGTTAATGTTAGGGTGCTGCGTTATGCAGATGTAGTACTTATGCAAGCAGAAGTAGAAATGAATCTGGGAAACATAGGAACTGCTGTAGGTTTTTTAAATCAGATAAGGGATAGAGCTCAGATGCCAAGATATGGCACGGCATTAATGGATGCTAGAGGGTTTCCTGTCAACTCAATGGACCAAGTTTTTAATGCGATAGTTCATGAAAGATTTGTTGAACTTTGTGGAGAACAAGTACGGTTTGATGATTTGGTGAGGTGGAATATAGATAATCAAGAACTTTCATTTTTCCCGGATACAAATTTTGATAATCCCGACATTTCCCAGAGAGCAGTGCGCAATTACGATACCGCGGTGCATAGGTTGATGCCCATACCGCAAAATGAGATTGACAGTAATACTGAAATGGGTGCGGGAGATCAGAATCCAGGATATTAATTCATGAGTAAGTTAGGTTTAGATGGGCGGAAATTTTAATTTCCGCCCATTTAGTGTTTTTAGTACCTTAAGTTTATAAACTAATTTGGTAGATATAGAATGATTAGAAATTATTACTTCTTTATGGTTTTTCTTTTGCTGTTGGTGATGTTGGGCTGCGAAAAAAATACTGAAAAAAGTACACCGCCGAGTCTGGATGAAGCACCTATTTTTACAAAGATCTCTCCAGACCTCACAGGAATAAATTTTGAAAACCGCTTGGTAGAAAATGATACGTTGAACTATTTTACTTATCCATATTTGTACATGGGCGGGGGAGTATCTGCAGGCGATATAAATAATGACGGTCTTATTGATTTGTTTTTTACGGGCAATATGGTCCATAACAAAATGTATATCAATAATGGTAATCTTTCCTTTACCGATGTTACACAAACATCCGGTCTTCTAGGTGATAAAAGATGGTATACGGGCACTACAATGGCAGATGTCAACGGAGACGGTCTACTGGACATTTATTGTTCAGTTGCTGGGCAATCCGGTAATAAACAGAATCAACTTTTCATTAATAAAGGAGATAATACATTTCATGAGCAGGCGGCGGAGTTTGGCCTTAACGACGAAGGAAATAGCGTTGATGCTACCTTTTTTGATTTTGATAACGATGGTGATTTAGACGTGTATGTAGCCAATTACCCTATCACTCCCTTTGAAGATAACAGTTTCAACTACAAAATGCGAATGGATAGAGTTACGGACGTAGAGACTGATAATATGTACAGGAACGACAACGGGTATTTTACAAAAATTACCGAATCATCGGGAGTTAAACTATATAGTCTTTCATTGAGCGTTACGGCCTCGGATATAAACGAGGATGGGTGGGTTGACCTTTATGTATCTAATGATTTTGGCACGCCAGATTGCTTATATATTAACCAAAAGGATGGCACTTTTAAGAATGAAATTAAAAGCGCTACCGCCCACACTTCTTTCTATGGAATGGGCGTGGACATTGCAGATTTTAATAACGATGGCTTATTGGACATTGTACAAATGGATATGGACGCGGCATCCAACCGTAGGTCAAAAGCGAATATGGCTAGTATGAACCCTGAGTTGTTCGCAAATATTGAGCGTGTAGGTTTCCAATATCAATACATGCAAAATACGCTTCAATTAAATACAGGGTATACCGTAAATGGTGTTCCTAAGCTAAAAGATATTTCGCGATTAGCCGGTATATCCTCTACAGATTGGAGCTGGGCACCATTGCTTGCAGATTTTGATAACGATGGTTTTAAAGACTTGTTCGTATCCAATGGAACGCGCCGGGAAATAAACAACAAAGACTATTTTAATAGTCTTAAGGACGAAAAAAAGCATAAGGATAGTTTGCTGGTCAAAAGTCTAATAATTCCATCAGAACCCATAGATAATTATATTTTTAAAAATAATGGTGACCTAACATTTTCAAAGAACAATCAAAATTGGGGAATAGCTGATAAAGGCTTTAGTAATGGAGCGGCCTATGCCGATTTAGACAATGATGGTGATTTAGAATTGATAGTTAATAATATAGATAGTAGTGTTTCTTTTTATGAAAACCACAGTTCGGAAGTCAATAATCACATTAGCGTAACATTGAACGGTCCTAACCTTAATAAAAATGGTCTAGGGGCAAAGGTGCACGTGTATCACAAAAATCAGCATCAATTTCAGGAGTTGTCCTTGAGCAGGGGCTTCCAGTCTTCTGTGGCTCCAAAACTTCATTTTGGACTGGGCAAAGATGAGTTAATAGATAGTCTTATTGTAGTTTGGCCCAACCAAGAATCACAAATATTAAAAGGTCTTAAAAGCAATGAAAACTTGATTTTGAATATTAATGAGGCAACAAATACAACAAATACGAATCATAGAAATGTCGCTATAAACCGTTTATTTGAAAGTCAAGGAGATACGCTTGCTCTTTATAAACATAAGGAGAATACATATGACGATTTTAAGAACGAAATTCTTCTACCACACAAGACTTCTCAATTTGGTCCGGGATTGGCGGTAGGCGATTTAAATGGTGATGGACTTGAGGATTTTTATGTGGGCGCCGCCTCTAAATATCCCGGAGGTATGTTCTTTCAAAAATCTGACGGTTCATTTGAACAACAAAAAGCAAGGGTTTTATTAGAGGATAGAATGCACGAGGATATTGGAGCATTAATTTTTGATGCTAATAATGATGGTCTTAATGATTTATATATCGTAAGTGGCGGAAACGAATTCAAACCAAACTCAAATATGCTTCAAGATAGACTTTATGTGAACCAGGGTGGCGGTGAATTCATAAATGACAAGCAAGCATTACCAAGAATATTTGAGAGCGGTAGCAGGGTGTACGCCCATGATTTTGACAAGGATGGAGATCAAGACTTGTTCGTTGGGGGAAGATTAATTCCAGGCAACTATCCCTATCCTGCTTCGAGTTATATTTTAGAGAATGTGAGTACTTCTAATGTCGTAAAATTTGTAAATGCAACTCCAAAACTAGCTCCGAGTTTTAGTAAATTAGGTTTAGTCACTTCCGCGCAATGGATGGATTATAATCAGGATGGCTGGCAAGATATCGCCGTAACCGGAGAATGGATGGACATAAGAATATTTAAAAGTGATGGCGGTACAAAGTTTGAAGAAGTTACTGATAACCTAGGGCTAAGCGATACGATGGGTTGGTGGTTCAGCCTTAAATCAGAAGATATTGATGATGATGGAGATATAGATCTAATTGCCGGCAACCTAGGTGAGAATTACAAATATAAGGCAACGGAGAATGAGACCTTTGACATCTACTTAAATGATTTTGATGGGAACAGGACTAACGATATTGTATTAAGTTACTATAATGATGGAGAACAATATCCGGTTAGGGGTAGAGAATGTTCTTCGCAACAAATGCCATCCATTAAACAGAAGTTTAAAAATTATGA